>JAMCPM010000023.1 GCA_023382335.1 Actinomycetota bacterium | reverse complement strand
CAGGCTGCTGAAACCGATCGGCGACATCCCGCCGGCAGAACTGGAAGCGAACTACTGGGAGAAAGAGAAAGAGGAAATCATCGAGTTACCCAAACAAAAGAGTCTCCGGTAAACCCGGGGCGATTCAGTTTTAGTTGGCTGACTGCATAGATTGTCAATCAAACCAACTTCCGATTTTTCTTGTGACCGGGGCCCAAACCGGGTTTACCTCCATCATCTTCCATCCGGCATATGAAAGCGCAAAACCACCCGCAAATATACCTGGCACAGCAGTTGCACAGCCCGCAGTTCCGACCGGCCCACCTGCAGTAGTACAGCCAATTTCTAATGCTGCAGAACCCCCAACTGCAACATACGGCCCTGTTACTAATAGACCGGGTCCGAGAATGCCTCCTTCGACCTCTTCGTACCAGTGAGCATATCCACCTATAGCTCGAGATTCTTTCAGTTCGTCGTCTTGCTGAATTAAATCCGCTGGAACTACGCCATGTTTCAGCGGTGCCACCTGCGGCGTGTTCCAATTGTTAAGAGTATTTATTACTGCTTCCCTGCTTGGTGCCTGTGGCTGAAGCACCGCTTTCGCCACAGCCGCTGTTTTCTGGGCCGCTGCTTTTACCGCTTTGTAAGTGGAGGCGACGCTTCTCCTGACGGCCGTCGATACATTTTGAGCGACCTGGGTAACATACGAAGCCACTTGAGCCAAATGCGTTACCGCCCGGGCCGCGCCGCGTATCAAATCAGTTAGCCAGCTATTCCCGCTCGGATCAACCCTCGTAACAGGATTATTCCCGCACCAGGCATAGAGATTGGTGCCGATGGCGTCCTTGCCAAACGGGAAGCCTTTATAGACACCATTCTTTCCCGACTCGTCAAGAATGTCTCTCTGCAGGAACCTGCCGGTCTTGGGATTATACGCCCTGGTCTTGGTGAGGTACAGCCCCGTGGCCGCGTCATAGAGCATTGAGCCAAAGAGGAAGAAGAGGCCCTGGCCGCCTGAGCCGGCCCAGGAGCCAACCACGACCGCTGTCTGGGGATTGGGAGCATCGTACTCGGTGGGATTTCCCCAGGCGTCATAGGTAAAGCTGGCCACCGTGTTTCCGGATGAGTCGGTGATGGCCACCACGTCGCCATGGGCGTTGGTGTGGTAGAAGAAGTTCTGCAGTGAGCCGTTTACTGTTCGTCTGACCGAGATGGGGTTGCCCTTGGTGTCGCTTATATAGCTGACCTTGACGGCCCCGGTTGAGTCCAGCTCGTCCATGAGGGCGCCGGTGACGTCGTTGTAGCGGTAAGTGGTGGTGGCCGAGTTGGCGCTTCTGCTCTGCAGGCGGCCCAGGCCGTCGTAAGTGTATGAAACCGTGGCGCCGCCGCTTGTAACGGAGGTGAGCCGGTTGCGCTCATCGTAAGTACGGATGATGGCGCCCTCGGAGGTGTTGTTTCCTGCCGCATCATAGCCAAGCGCGGTCACGTTGCCGCTTTGGTCGGTTATCTGGGTAAGCTGGTTGGCCGCGTCGTAGCTGTAGCTGGTGTTGTTTAGGACCTGGGTGTTTGTAAAGAAATCGGTGTTGGCGCCGCCGCCGAGACCGACCCTTAGGCCCACGGTGCCGGAGTTAAAGGTGCTGTCGGTCATGACGTAGCCGATCGACCAGACGCCGTTAACCTGGTAGCACCAGCTGATTGTGCTTCCCTTTACGGTTACCTTAAGTGTGTACCAGCTGCCGGCCTGAGGCACCAGGGCGGCTCCATTTGAGTCGATCATCCGGGCGCCGGCCCCGGAGGTGAGCTTGGTCCAGCTACCCCCCACTTTTTTCCAGAGGGCAGTCTTGGCGCTGTTGTCGCCTGAGTCCTTATCGTCCGCGTAGCCGGAGGCGCGGATCACGTACATGTCGGCGCCGCTATTTTGAATGTCAAAAGCCAGGCCGACGTCGGTGCCGGCGCTCATCTTGATGCCCGACTGGAAAGTAAAGCCGCCGGCATTAGTCAGGGCCGCGCCCCTCATGATATCAGCCTCGGTTGAGGTGCTTGCCCCTTTAAGCCTGTTGAGGGAATCGATGCTCCAGCTGCCGCAGAGCTGGGCCCAGCTGGGATCGATAGAGCCTGCGGTGAAACTGTCTTGCCAGAGATTGGACAAGAACGTTAGCCGGTTGCCGCTCCCGTCGTAGGTGTAGCTGGCAGTATTGCCGTCGGGACCAGTAAACTGGGTGAGCTGTGAGGCGGCGTCGTAGACATAACCAGACCTGGTGGTAAGGGCCACGTCATCAAAGTGGAAGTGGCCGGGGATTGCGCGGAAGCCCACTTCTCCGTTTAAGAGGGGGCTGGTATCGGTGTAGGTAAGCGAGGCGGTTCCAGCGCCGTTATTGTAGTTGTAATCGCAGTGGATGGTGCCGCCATCGGCTGTGACGTGCAGCGTGTACCACTGATTGGCGCCCGCCTGGGCTCCAATAACCGCAGTAGAGGCAACCAGGCTGTGGACGTTATGCGTCACCTTGTAGAGAACGAGCTTGGGCCCGCCTGGATCGAAACCAGAGCAGCGCGCGTAATAATAGTTGGCGTCGTCGGCGGCCCTGAAGATGAGGCTGACGTCGTTGCCCGATATCATGTCGATGCGGGCGCTAAAGTCGGTGTAGCCATAAGCAGCGACGCTTTTTAGCTGGTTGCTGATGCCGGCGGTGCTCAACTCACCATTTTCAATAACCCAGGTCGTGCCCGGCGTCCAGGCCCCCAGGCCCGAGTCAAAGTGATCGTAATCCTGCGTCTGGGCAAGTGTGCGGTTGCCGTTGGCGTCATAAGTATAGGAAGCTCCCTTAACCAGCACGTTGATGTCAAGCTCTCTGGAGCTACTGAGGATAAGAAGTGGGCGCAATCATCTCGATGACGCTGATTTACGCGCGGGCGCGCGCTGCAATAAGGAAAGGACAGCCGGATTTGAAGACTTGCTGAGCCTTCGAGAGCTCGAGATCCTGAATTTGCTTCCCGCAGGTCTCACCAACAAGGAGATCGCAACCCGGCTATTTATAAGTCCTGAGACGGTAAAGACCCATATAGCGCACATTCTTAAAAAGACCGGCGCCAGAAACAGAACAGAAGCTGCTTGCCTGGTTGCAGCCCTCGGCAGACAAAACGCCGGCCATTTTCCTGGCCAGGGTTCTCGTGCCTCCCTGCCAGTTGCTGCCGAGAACGGCGTCAGCTATGAAGCTATCTCTTCACAAGCCAATGAAAAAAAAATATCTAGTGAGGTCTACAAATGAAATGGATCAATAAGTGTTGGGTGACTGGTTTATCTGGCATGAACGCGCGCAAGATGCTTCGCATCATGGTTTTTCCCGCCGCTCTTTTTTTGGGACTCGTCCTCATGGTCTCTGCCTGCAGCTACACCGAGGGGTACGCTGTTGACGATTACCTAAAGAATGTCTCCCGGATTCAGTACTCCAGCGACTACGCGCTTCTGGGCATGAGTGCCGATCTAAATGATCTTGGCGCCACTGATTTAAAAGCGGTTGAGGCCACTACTGCACGGCTTAAAGCAGAACAGGATCAAATCATCGCTGCGAGGGAGCAGTTGGACCAACTCGATGCTCCGGAAAGCGCTTCGACATTAAAATCACATCTGTTGGACCTATATGCTCAAGGGGCTGAGAATATCGGTATCCTGGCTGCTAGCGGTGACTACCGCCTGGCCACAGAGCCGCTTATGGGCGAGTACGAATCGGTTTCAAAGACCTTTTCAGAAAAGGTAAAGACCGCAAACGACCAAACATCTCTCGTCGCTTGCCTGCAGGATTATGAAAATGCTCTATTAAGCATCTCCGAAAAACTAAAACCGATCGTGCCCTCGATGCTCTCGGTGCACTCACATCAAAGGTTCATCGATAACCTGAACACCCTGCAGGCGGGCCTGGGTGAAACGATCGACGGTCTTGAGGGCGGCGACAGGGCCAAGCTCGATGAAGCCACTGCGAAAATGGCAGCAATTGATGGCGGCGGTGCGGATCTGCGCCATACAATCAGGACTGAGCGGGAGGCGGATATCAGGCAGTACAACGCGAAGATCAAACAGATGTCAGAACTAATGAGCCAGATCGGGCAGGATCAGCTGGAGCTTCACCAGCGGTTTGACCGGCAGTGATCAGCGGGCGCGGCTAAGAAGATCGAAGAGTAGGCGGATGGGGGGCGGCGCGCCTGCGGCGCGCCGCCCCCCTTGTTTTCTTCCTTACCGTTAACCGTCATCAGGGCAATGCCCCGAGGGCGGTTATCACTCATACATCTCGTTACAGCAACGGGTTCCCGAACACCTCGTTGAAGCTATTCAGGTAGAGGACCCGTTGTGTGGCGAGTATCTTCTTGCCGCCCTGAGCCACGACTTTCACAGGCCCGCCGGTCATCGCTGGCGTCATCTGGAAGGCCTGGGTTTGCCCGGGAGCCACCGTTTTGGTGGTCTTGGGCGTCGTCAGATCGCCGACGTAGACATCAACCATTGCGTCGGAGGAGTCCACATTGACGATAGCAATCCAGTCGCCCATCATGCCCCAGGCGGCGTTGTTGTCATACCAGGCCCAGGCGTACGAGCTGCCGGCAGTGGCGGCGTCCCCGAACATCGTCTCGTTGAACGAATTCTGGTAGAGCGTGCGCTCCGAGACGGTCAGTTTGTCGCCGCTGACCAGACCGTCGGGCACCCTCACGGCTGCCGGGCCCCCGTTTGCGTTCGCATACATTTTCTCCAGATGACCGCCTGACGGGATGGTCTCGGAGCCCTTGGATGCGCCGCCGATGGTGACCTCCGCCGTGACTGCGTGGTCGGTCATGTTGGTCATGACCACCCAGGCTTTCATGCCCCACGCCGTCGTGGAGTCATACCACGGTGTGTAATAGTAGCGGTCGCCAGCGGCCGGCGGGGCGATGCAGCCACCGTTATAGGTGAGGCCGCCAGGCGCGGCGCCCGCGACGACCGGATAGCTGTGTTCTTCCGTGTTGGGAGCGAACTTCATCCCTAAGGTGTTGTTCCAGGAAGCGAGTCCGTACCTCAGGCTTCTGGTGGGAGTGCCGGCGTTGCGGATCCCCAGCGCATTCAAGCCTATGCTTGCAGCGTTTGCCTCCTGCTGGCCGTTTTCGTAGACGACAACCGGCTTGCTGATATCGATTTTCAGCAGATTGGTGTAATCGCCAGCCACATCCTTGGCAAAGAGTTGCTGGTAGGGGATGTTGTAAGCGCCGGTGATATGCCCGGCCGCGTACTCGCCGGGGGTTCTGAGATCGATCACCGTGTAAGCGCCGACGTTGGTGTCGTTGATGTCGGTGACACCGCTATGGGTGCCCGTGCCCGGGAAAATAAACGGCGGGACGGTAGCCGTGAGAGACAGGTCTTCCGCCACTCTGGTAATCTCCGCCGGATCGGTCGAAGTTGTGTTGTCGATCACCGGATAGGCGCCCGCCGCCGGCAAAGCGTGAGGCGTGGTCTCGATTGGATAGGTATGAACATAGATGCTCCCCGGGCCGGTTACCTCTGCCAGCACAGATGGCTCACTTGGCGTGTCCCATCCCAGGTTGCCCCATTTCAGGGCGGTGACATCCGGAGGGAGATCGCCGAAGTACCCGGCTCGGGCCGCCGATCCCAGCGCCATTTCAGCCAGCTTGTCGGTGTGGCCGCTATAGCAGGCCAGGACGATGGTTTTATTGCAGTGCTTGGCAAGCTCGGTTTGTATCGTTGCCAGGCTGGCGGGTTTGTCAATGTCCTTGTAAGCGATATTGATCGCCCCCGGGATGTGACCCGCGTTGCCCATAACGCCGGCGGTTCCCTGATAAGCGTCGTTGGCTCTGACGTCGATCACGAGAGGATCATTAGTGGGGTTGTCATTGCCGTCGATGACCCCGTCGCCGTTGTCATCGAGCATCGCCATTAACGCTGGCGGGTCCATGTAAATTACCGAGTTGGAGTTCAGAAATGAGTTGCTGGCGTCTGCAATAATTCCAAACTCCTCGTCGCCCGGAGGTGGTGCCCCGGCGCCGCTTGCACTCAAAGAAATTAGCAGGGCGAGGCTCAAAGCTGCTGTTGCAACAATTATTGCAACCTGCTTACGATGCTTCCTTGGATTCACTTCAAATCATCCTTTCTGGAAACACACCCTGGGTAATAACAGGATGGCTAATCTTTGATGTGGGTAGCCCCCCGACTCAAAAATACATCTCTGTTTTTTGCCTCCATTTATTAAATCAAGGCCCTATCGCATGCTCATCATCTCCTTTTTTTCTCACGCCTCCAGTTAAGAAAAGCAAATCTTGTCAGAAGTGATCTCCTGCGAACTCTCGGGGTATAATTTATTATGCAAAGCAACCCGGTGCAAGGTACCCTTCGGCGCCGCCGCTCGAAATCCTTGAACACACCGTAAATTGACATAAAGTCGCGAGACAACGCGGCCTGGGCTAACCCGGAGTAATTGCTCCAAGAGGAATTGAGATCGAAATCGGCCGGTCACCGGCCAGCTGACGCTGCGGCTGTCAACGAGCGCGGGCCGGCCTGGCGCCGCCCTTGCCCTTGCCTTTGCCCTTACCCTTGCCGGACTTGGCGCCGGTCGCTTCGGCAGCGCCGGCTTTGGAGCCCGAAACTTTGGAGCCCGTCGCTTTGGAGCCGGCGCTCTTTGCCGCACGGACGGCTCCCTTGACGACCTGGCGGTAACGCGGCTCGCGCTCCTTCCATAATGTGAGCAGAGGAGCGGCCACGAAGATCGAAGAGTAGGCTCCCGAGATAATTCCTACCATCAGGGCGAAGGCGAAGTCCTTGAGCGTGGCGCCGCCGAAGAGCAGCAGGCAGACCACCGGCATCAGCGTCAGCACCGAAGTGATGATCGAACGGCCCATGACCTCCCAGATCGACTCATTTACCATCGCCGCGTAAGCGCCGCGGCGCGCGCGGGGCGCGTTCTCACGGACCCGGTCGAAGACGATGATGGTGTCGTAGAGCGAATAACCGAGGATGGTCAGGACGGCCGCCACGGTGGCTGTCGTCACCTCCCGCCCGACGATCGAGTATACGCCGACGGTTATGGCCAGATCGTGTATCAGGGCGACGATGGTCGCCACCGCGTACTTGTATTCGAAACGGAACGACACATAGGCGATCATCAGCAGCCACGAGATGACGATGGCCTTGAGCATGGAGCTGACCACCTGGCTGCCGAAAGTCGGACCGACCACCTGCCAGGACTTGTCACTGACGCCGATCTGCGAATCGAGGCTCGAGATCAGCGAAACCTGCTGATCGTTGGAGAGCTCCGGCAAGGAAACCTGGTAGCGGCCGTCGCCGAGGGTCTGCACGACCGCGTCGCCATAGCCCGCGGTGGCGGTGGCGCTGCGGACCTCGTCCACCGAGGTGTCGCGGTTAAAGCTTATATCGAGGCGGCTGCCGCTCTTGAAATCGATGCTGAGGTTCAGGCCCCGAGTCAGCAGGCTGAACATGCCGACAAGGATGATCAGTCCGGAGACGGCGAACCAGATATATTTCTTCCCCATGAAATCGTAGTGCATCATGAGGATTCCTCGTTCAGGGAATAATTCTCGCGGATCATTCCGGTGGGATGTTGCCCGCCGATCATTTCTCCGTCTCCTTCTTGGGCGGCTTGATGCCCATCAGGGTGGGATTATTGAAAAATTTGAAATCGGCCAGCAGCGCCAACAGCGCCCGGGTGGCCAGGATGGCGGTGAACATGCTGATTACCACACCAACCATCAGCGTGTAGGCAAAACCCTTGACCGAGGCCGTTGCCACGCCAAAGATGACCAGGGCTGTGATAACGGTGACGGCGTTGGCGTCGAGGATGGTCCTGAAGCCCTTGCTGTAGCCTGAGTTCACGGCTGAACGGATGGTCTTGCCGCCGCGGACCTCTTCCTTGATGCGCTCGAAGATGACGACGTTGGCGTCAGCCGCCACCCCCACCGTGAGTATCATGCCGGCTATGCCCGGCAGCGTCAGCGTCGCCGGATACCACGGATTGATCAGGGCCGCAAAGAACAGCAGGCCGTAAATTATGAGGGCCAGGTCGGCGACCACGCCGAGCAGGCGGTAGTAGACCAGCAGGAAGATCATTACCAGCGCCAGTCCGATGACTCCAGCGACCAGGCCCTGGTTGAGCGAGTCCTTGCCGAGGGTGGCGCTGATCTCGTTCTTGTCGACGGTGTCAAGCTGCACGGGCAGGGCGCCGGTCTGCAGCACCAGAACAATATTCCGCACTTCGGTCAACGACATGTTGCCGGTGATCTCGGCTGAGGGGCTGTTGATCTTTTCCTTGACCGTCGGCGCCGATTCGATCTCGTCGTCGAGAACGATGGCCATCTGCGAAGTCTTGCCGGTGATGGCGCCTTCGGTGGCCAGCTTGTCGGTGACCTCGGCGAACTGCTTCTGGCCGTCACTGTTGAAAGTCATGTTGACCTGCGGCTTGCCGAACTGGTCGTAGCCGACACTGGCGCCGTCGAGGGCGCTGCCGGTCATCAAAGGTTGTTTGTCGACGACAGCTGGGCTGCGCACCGGCTGGCCGTTCTCGTCACGGACGATCTCGCCCTTGTCGTCGCGCTGGGTCTGGTAGAGCAGTTGCTTGTCCGCGGGAAGCTTGTCAGCGGTGATCGTTCCCGTGACCAGCTGCTGGGTCAGGTCGGTGTCGAGTTTCTTGAACTCGAGCAGGGCGGTCTTGCCGATCAGGGCGGTCGCTTCGTCGACGTTCTTGACGCCGGCGAGGCCCACGGAGATCTGGTTGGATCCCTGGCGGCTGATGGAAGGCTCGGAGACCCCGAGCTTGTCGACGCGGTTGCGAACGACCATCTCCGCCTGGTTCATCTGCTCGTCGGTGACGTCGCCATGCGCCTGGAGGATTACCTCCAGCCCTCCCTGGAGGTCGAGACCCAGCTTGGCCTTCTCGCCCGGGGGATAGATGAAGAAGAATGAAACCGCCAGCAGGACCAGCATGACGCCGAGTATCAGCAGATTTTTTTGTTTGTCGGTCAAGTGTCAGATATCCCGTTTATAGCGCAAAGTGCCGGCGCCGAAAAAACCGCACCAATCGAAAGCATAGGGGAAAAGAATAGGGGTGTCAAAAGCCACCCGGTAACTCTGGTTCAGCCCTCGTCAAAAGCGACCCGCCAGCGCCTCCCCCGCTCTTTCCAGCAATACTGACGGCTCCAGGCCGTCGGTGTTCAGATGGATGTCGGCCCGCTCGCGGGCGAGCTTGAGCCGGCGGCGCTGCTCGGCCAGCTGGTGGGGCTCCCAGCCGGTCTGCTTGCGCCCGGCCACGGTGGCGTCCGAGGCCTCCAGGTAGATGACCAGGTCGCGCCGGGCATGGAGGAAGAGTTCGGGCACCAGCGAGTGCTCCTGGGCGACGGCGCGGGCGTCATAGCCCATGGTCTTCAGACCCTCGGCGAGCACGGTCTTGCCCGAGCCGCAGACGCCGGTGATGACTACGCGGAGCGGTTTATGTCCAGCGCCTTTTCCCATAAGTCTGTTTTGTGGTCATCGTTGGCGGCAATTCATTTCCCTCACAACGGGAATTTCATCGTCATCTCGCGCACGTCTTTTTCTTCTGTGCGTTTGAGGATCTTGACCGCGAGGACGCTGATGTCGTCGGCGGCCCGTCCCTGATCGCGCTCGAGCGCCCAGTCGAGGATGCCGCTACTGATCTCGGCCGGAGACTCCGCGGCCAGCGCGCCGGCGGCCGCGACCACCAGGTCGATCATCGAGCGGTCGCTCTTGCCCTTCCCGGAAGAGAGGATGCCGTCGGAGAAGGCGATCACGGTCCGGGGTTCGTTGAGCTGCAGCTGCACGATGTGCGGACGGATCATCCGTTTGGTGCCGATGGGGAAGGTCTCTTCGTCGAGGATGGTCGGCTCGCCGGTTTCGGAAAGCACCAGCACCGGGCAGTTCGAGTTGCGGGTGATGATGAGTTTGCCGTGGTCGGTGTCGGCGGAGACGATGGTGAGGGTGGCGGATACCTGGGCGCGGCGCCGGGCGTAAAGGGCGTCATGCACGGCGCGCGCGACGGCTCCGTCGCGCGCGCCGTCGGCAATAAGTGAAATCGCTTTCGACACCACGAAGGAGCTGATGGCCTTGGCGGGAGCGCCCGACCCCTGGCCGTCGGAGAGCACGATGCTGACGCCTCCCGTGGGCCGCTCGGTCACCTCGACCGTATCACCTCCCGGCGAGACACCGAATTTGTCGATCTTGCTGACGGCGAGCTCTAACTGCACCGGGACCGGCCTCCTGCGCCGGCCGGCAGGCCGGCCTCAGTCGAGGCTGGCACGCCTAGCCCTCGTCGGTCCCGGAGGTCTCCTCCACTTCGGATTCTTCCTCGGGTTCGTTTTCCATCGCTTCCCTCTCTGTGCGGCTGACGATCCTGGCCACTGAGTTGCGCGACAGCTTGACTACATTCTTCTTGCCGAGCTCGACCAGGACGTGGTCTTCCTTCACTGCCGTGACGGTGCCGAAGAGCCCTCCGGCGGTCATGATCTCGTCGCCCTTCTGGACGCCGCTGACCAGTTGGTCGTGCTGCTTGCGCTGCTTCTGCCCGGGGCGGATGAGCAGGAAGTAGAAGATCCCGATGAACAGTACTATGTAGATGATGAGCATGTAGCTGCCCGTGCCTCCGCCCGACGACTGGTCGCCGCCGCTATCGGTAGTAGCCTGGGCGATCAGCAAAAACAGGTTTGCGATGGTCGCTATCAATTTCCTTCCTTTCCAAGAATTGGATGAAAGTTAAAACGCGTACGTGTCCCTGAAACCGGCAATTAAGTAATGTGTCCCTAAAATTGGCAATTAAGTAATGTGTCCCTGAAACTTTTTGAAACTTTGGAAGCGGCCCTCTTTGATGGCGGCCCGGGCCTGCTGTGCCAAGTCTAACAAAAAGGTGACGTTGTGTAGAGACAGCAGGTGCAATCCCAGGATCTCCTTTTGCGTCACCAGATGCCGCAGATAGGCGCGGCTGAAAGTGCGGCAGGCGTAGCAGCCGCAGGCGGGGTCGAGCGGACCGAAGTCCCGGGCCAGGGCTGCGTTGCGCAGATTGAGCCTGCCCTCTGAGGTATAGGCGCGGCCGTTTCTGGCCACGCGCGTCGGCAGCACGCAATCGAACATGTCTATTCCCACGGCGATGGCGTCGACCAGGCCGGCAGGATCGCCGAGCCCCATGAAATACCGGGGCTTTTCCGGCGGCAGCAGGCCGGCAGTGAGCTCCATCGCCTCCAGCGTCCGCGGACGCTCCTCGCCGACGCTGAGCCCGCCGATGGCGTAGCCGCCGAAATCCAGCTCCAGCGTCAGCTCGATGCTCTGGCGCCGCAACTCCAGATCGACGCCACCCTGGATTATCCCCATCAGCAGCTGGTCGTCGCGCGAATGCGCCGCCTGGCAGCGGCCGGCCCATTCGGCCGTGCGGCGCACAGATTCCTCCAGATAGGCGCGCTCCGCTCCCGCGGGAACGCACTCATCGAAGCACATTATGACATCGGCCCCCAGCTGTTCCTGAATCTTTGTCGCCGATTCGGGCGTAAAGAAGTGCTCGGAGCCGTCATATAAGGACCTGAAACCGACGCCGCCTCCGGTCACATGCGCGGTGTCACCGAGGCTGAAGACCTGAAAACCGCCGGAATCGGTGAGGATGGGCCCGTCCCAGCCCATGAACCGGTGCAACCCGCCGGCGGCGGCGACGATATCGGCGCCGGGCCGGAAGTAGAGGTGATAGGCATTGGCAAGGATCATGCCGGCGCCGGCCTCGCCCAGATCGCGCGGGGAGAGCGTCTTGACCGTGGCCCGGGTGCCGACCGGCATGAAGCAGGGGGTCTCGATGGCGCCGTGGGGCGTCTGCAGCACGCCGGCGCGCGCGGCGCCGTCGGCTGCCTCAACGGTAAATGAGAAATTTTTCGGCGGAATATCCATGAATTTCGAAATATACTATCCTATGCAGGCAAAAAATTTGCTAAACTTGACCGGATGCCTTTCCACAGATCGAAGATTATCCTCATCACCCTCGCGGCAGCAATACTCCTACTAGGTTTCGCAAGTGTCGCCTCATACAGTAAGCCGCTGACCCCCAATTCCATTACCGGTCCAGGTGGAGTCACGGATGGTTCTGCCACTGGCCCGGACGGCGGCGCCGTCAACACCGGCGGCAATGCGTCTGCCAAAGGCGACCTTGCCGGAATACAGCCGACCTTCTTCGGCCTGGCTCTGACAAGGCCGATTGTGGAGCCCGCGCCCGCTCCAGCCCCTGCTCCGGCGCCCGCCCCGGTCCCGCAGCCACGGAAAAAATTCGCCATCGTCATCGGCATCGACTACAACAACAGCATCCTCGGCACCGTCCATTACGCGGACCAGGATGCGGCCTCGATGTATCATTTGCTTACCGCCGGAATGGGATTCCCCGCTGAGAATATCAGGCTGCTTCGTAACGGCGACGCCACCCGGGCCAACATCATAGGCTCACTTGACTGGCTGGCCCACAGCGCCGGCGTCGACGCCAATTCCGACGTCGTCTTCTTCTACAGCGGCCACGGCCTCAGAAGCCTGCCGGGGCTCGGGCTCAATATTCCTGGAGCCGGGGATGCCTACACGCTCATTCCTTTTGATTTTTACCAGTTCGATTACAAGAGCGGCCTGGGCCTCATCGGCGACACCGAGCTGGCCACGTACCTGGGCAATATCAATCCCGGCCGCATGTGGGTCAACATCGACAGCTGCTTCAGCGGCGGCTTCGACCGTGCCGGCATCTCCGGGCCCAACCGGGTCGTCACCATGTCCAGCCAGTCGGATCAGCTTTCGGGAGAGATGCCAGGGGTCGAACGCGGCACGATGATGGAAAACATGATCGAGGAAGGCGTCGCCAAAGGCGCTTCCATCGAAGAGGCTTTCAACGCCGCGGCCCCCAGGGCGCACGCAATATCTGGGCAAGATCCCAGAATTGCCGATGGGTATCCTGGAAACATGAATCTCTGGGAAACGCCGCCGGTTCACTAGCAGGGGACACCCACCGATTTGCTTCGCGTTTCCCCAGGGTCCCATCTTTCAGGCAGGAGTGGCGAATGAGCGCTTCAGGAAACATCCCGAAAGTCAGTTATCCAGCCGCGAGCAACAAGATCCAGACGCAGACGATCAGGGTCCTGCTCACCACCGATGATTATGAGATCGACGGGCTGATGCACATCCGGCCCGGCAGCTACCAGTCGCGGGTGAGCGACATCCTCAACGTCAAGGAAATGCATTTCGTGCCCCTGACCCACGTCACCTACCGCAGCCTGCGCAACCCCGGCGAACCAGCCCGTACCGCCGAGACCATGATCTTGCGCCTCGACACTATCAAGATGGCCGTGCCTCTGGAACACGAGGAAAAAGCGCCAGCCGGTCCGGTCGCGCCAGGCGGCATGACCTCCCGCAACTGACCAACTGGAGCAGCAGCGTCGCGGCGCCGCTTCTAGAGCAGCAGCGTCGCGTCTCCGAAGCTGAAGAAGCGGTATCGTTCCCTGACGGCCTCGGAGTAAAGCCTGCGAATCTCCGGAACGCCGGCGAAAGCCATCACCAGCGCCAGCAGCGTCGAGCGCGGCAGATGGAAATTGGTCAGCAGGGCGTCGACGGCGCGAAAGCTGTATCCGGGAGTTATGAACAGGCGCGTCTCGCCCTCCAGAGGCGGCAACTTCCCCCCTGATGGAAGCGGTCTTTTCCCGCTGGCCGGGCCGACCCCGCTCTGAAAAACCGTCTCCAGCACCCTGACCGCCGTGGTCCCCACGGCGACTATCCGGCCGCCGCTCTTCCTGGCGGCGAGCACGCCTTCGTAGGTCTGTGATGGCATCGAATACTGCTCGCTGTGGATGTCGTGGAGTTCGAGCTCGTCCTCACCGATGGGGCGGAAGGTATCGAGGCCGATGTGCAGCGTCAGCGGCAGCAACGAGACGCCCATCGCCTGGATGCGCCCGATGAGCTCCGGCGTGAAATGCAGGCCTGCGGTTGGAGCCGCCGCCGAGCCCGGGTGCTCGGCGTAAACGGTCTGATAGCGCTCGGGTTCTTGGAGCCGCTGATGGATGTATGGAGGCAGCGGCATCTCGCCGTTGCGCTCCAGGAGTTCCTCGGTCTTGAGGTTGGTGAGGTTCTTGACCAGCCACCGGCCTTCCCCCAGATGCTCTTTGAGCAGGAAAGCCGCAACCGGCCCGGCAGAGTGTTCTGCCCCGGGAGCGCCGGCGGTCGGGGCCGGGCCGAGGCCGATCTCCATGCCTTCCTTCAGGCGCGCCGAGGGTTTTACCAGCGCCTCCCAGAGCCTCACGCCCCGGCGTTTGAGAAAGAGAAGCTCGACCTTGCCGCCGGTCGGCTTGAGCGCGTGGACCTGCGCCCGCAGAACCCGCGAGTCGTTGTAGACCAGAGCGTCTCCGGGATTCAGGAATGAGACCAGGTCGGTCAGCCGGCGGTGCCCTGTCTTCTGAGTATCGCGGTGATAGACGAGCAGACGGCTGTGATCGCGGGGGACGACGGGATGCTGGGCGATCAGCTCCGCAGGCAGGTCGTAGTCGAGCTCGCTGGTCAGCAATGCTATCCCTCCCCCTTGAGCGCGGATCTCCTGGCGGCGCGCTGCTGGCGCTCGAGCGCGGACTCTTCCTCGCTGAAGATGCAGCCGCAATATCTCTGGCGGTAGAGCCCGGCCTCGCGGGAAAGCTCGCAGCTGCGCCGGTAGCCCGGCCGCAGGTCACGGTAGATGAATTTCGAGCCGGCGCGCGCGGCGGCTCGCTCGCCTTCCTCCTGGATGATCTCATGGTCCTGAAAAGGGCTGATCGACAGCGTGGTGCTGAAGGCCTCGAACCCACCGGCGGCGGCAAGCTCAGCCGTATGCCGCAGCCGTTCGGCGATACAGACGCGGCAGCGGATCCCCTTTTCTTCCTTGCCCTGGACCTGGCTCAGCCAGGCCTTGATGTCGTACCGCGGCTCGCCGATCAGCGGCAGGCCGATGGTCCCGGCGTAGGCAAGCAGGGTCTGATAGCGGCGCTCGTGCTCGGCAAACGGATGGATGTTGGGGTTGAAAAAAACGCCGGTCAACTCGACGGCATCCAGCCGCCAAGCCTCGACCGTGGCGGTCGAACAGGGGGCGCAGCAGATGTGCAGAAGCATTTTGACTTTGAGTTCCCTTTCCGCTACCCTCATCTAGTTTGCGATGTCTACCCCGATGCAAAACTTCAGCTCCGGTTCCGGCTCCCCGCGAAAATGGATAACTATCCTGCTAATAGTCATCCTCGCGGCCGCTGTCGGATTCGTGGGCTTCGCCTTCTATACTACCCGCAAGGGCCCTGGCGAGGCCAGGTCCGTCGCCGGCATCACCGGCCCCAGCATTCCCAAACCGCCGCAGTATAGCTGTCCCCTGGATGGCAGCATCGTAACCAGCCGGGCTGCCGCCACCCAGCGCCCGATCGTCGTCCAGGTCGACAATGCTCCCGCAGCCCGCGACCAGGCCGGCCTCAGCAAGGCCGATATCGTCTACGAGGAGTTGGCGGAAGGCGATGTCACCCGGTTCTCCGCGGTCTTTGCCTGCCACGAGGCTGATGTCATCGGGCCGGTGCGAAGCGCCCGCCTGATCGATCTGGAGCTGGTGCCGGAGTACCAGGCGCTGCTGGCCAATTCGGGCGCCAGTGAAGGCGTCGCGGCGCTACTGGCCGAGACCCCGGACATCCCCAATATCGATGACAACGCCTACCACGACGCCGCCTTCAAACGCACTTCCGACCGGGTGGCGCCGCATAACCTCATGACCAGCACCTCGGCTGTCCGCCAGGCGGCCTCGGGAGCGGGCTTCCCGATAACGGCGGCACTGCCTTCCCTTTTGTTCAAGGACGATACACCGGCGCCGGCGATCACCAACATCGAGGTCAATTATTCGCAGTGGGCGGATATCAGATACAAGTATGACGCGGCGTCAAACAGCTGGCTGCGCTTCCACGGTGAAGAGCCCAACAGGGATACCGAGACCGGGCAGCAGATGGCTCCCAAGAACGTCATCATCCAGTTCGTGCCCTCGGGCCAGAGTGACATCGTCGAGGACGTCGGCGGCGCGCATGGAATGCAGTACACGTTGACCGGTTCGGGGAAGGCGCTGATCTTTCGCGACGGCCAGCTGATCCAGGGAGTCTGGTCGCGGCCCAACCGCGGCGACATCACCCAGTATCTCGACGCCGCCAACCAGCCGGTGGCACTCAACCGCGGTTTGACATTTGTGCAGATTGTTGATACGAATTTCCAGCCCAGCTGGAACTAGAAGATAGCAGCGCGGATTTTCGCCTGAGCAGTAAGCCGGCGAACTAGAAGAGCTGCTCGCCGCCGGGCTCCGGCCGGGCGCCCAAGTGCTCGCGGGCCAGCCGGGTGACGACGCGGCCGCGCGGGGTGCGCTGCAGAAGCCCTTTCTGCAGCAGGTATGGTTCGTAGACATCCTCGATGGTATCGCGTTCTTCACCGATGGCCACCGCCAGCGTGCTGAGACCCACCGGTCCACCATCAAACTTCTCGATTATCAACCTCAGTATCTCGCGGTCGGTGCGGTCGAGCCCCTCGCTGTCCACCTGGAAGAGCGCCAGGGCCTTTTGCGCCAGATCGGCGGTGATGCGGCCGTCGGCCTTGACCTGGGCGTAGTCGCGCACGCGTTTGAGCAGACGGTTGCAGACCCGGGGCGTGCCGCGCGAGCGGCCGGCGATCTCCATCAGGCCTTCCTGCTCGGCTTCAACCCCCAGGATCGACGCCGAACGGCCGGCGATGCGCGCCAGGTCTTCGCCGTTGTAATAGTCCAGCCGGTGCGTGACGCCGAAGCGGTCGCGCAGAGGCGTGGTGATGAGGCCGGTGCGGGTGGTGGCGCCGACCATGGTGAACGGCGGCACGTCGAGGCGGATGGTGCGGGCGCTGGGGCCCTGGCCGATGATGATGTCGAGCTGGTAATCCTCCATGGCCGGGTAAAGGACTTCCTCGATGGAACGCCCCAGGCGGTGGATCTCGTCGATGAAGAGGACGTCGCCCTCTTCGAGGTTGGTGAGGATGGCGGCGATGTCGGCCTTGCGCTCGAGGGCCGGGCCGGAAGTGGTGCGGATGGAGACGCCCAGCTCGCTGGCGATGATGCCGGCAAGCGTGGTCTTTCCCAAGCCCGGCGGACCCACGAGCAGCACGTGGTCGAGCGCCTCGTTGCGGGTCTGCGCCGCCTCGATGAAGATCTGCAGCTGTTCCTTGAGCGGCTCCTGGCCGATGAAGTCGGCCAGCTGGCGCGGGCGCAGCGAGACCTCGATGTCCTGGTCCTCGCTATGGACTATGGGGTCGGCGAGTCGCGATTCGTCGTCCAAATGATCACTTCTCCTGCTCTTCCTGCTCTTCCTGCTCTTCCTGCTCTTCATCTTTTTTCATGGAGCTCCTCGATTGCCGGTCCCGCATTTGACGCTCTTGACGCCGTTTTGCCTTGTGCGTTATATAAAAGTAGTAGAGCGGCCCACCCACCGCCATTCCAAATAGTAAACCCATAATGAGAGACAGGCTCATCGGGCTTCACGGGTATTTTTATTTGTCAGCAACAGGCTCATCAGGCTTTGCCTATCCTTTTCAGCGCCTGCCTGACCAGTTCTTCTACATCGTCGTCCGGGTCGGCGCCGGCGAGCGCCGATTCCGCCTCGGCGAAGTTGTATCCGAGGCTGACGAGCGCTTCACGGGCCAGCTGGTAGGAACCGTTGCCGGCGGCGCCGGACTCAAAGTCACCGTCGGGGCCGGCGGCGCCGATGTCGCCGACCTTGTCCTTGAGTTCGAGAACCAGGCGCTCGGCGGTCTTCTTGCCGATGCCGGAGATGCTTTGAAAGACCGCCACATCCTTGTTGAGGACGGCGCGGCGCAGGTCGGCGGGGCCGTAGGCTGAAAGGATGCCGATAGCCACCTTCGGGCCGACCCCGGAGACGCTCTTGAGCAACACGAAAAAGTCGCGCTCGTTAGTTTCCAGGAAACCGTAGAGGCACATGACGTCCTCGCGGACGTGCAGGTACGTGTGGACGAAGACTTCGCCGGAGCCATCGAGCCGGGAAAGGCTGCGGGCCGGCATGGCGACGCGGTAGCCGACGCCGCCCACGTCGAGGACGATCCCCTCTTCATCCCTGGAACGGATCTGTCCCGTGAGCGAGGCGATCATGAAGTTATCCGAGCCGCGGCGTAGGCGGGATCATGCAATGGCCCAGCGTGGTCATGATGATTCCTGGGAGCCGGCTTTGATCAGCTTGCCGACTTTTGCTGAATGGGCGTGGCAGATGGCGACCCCGAGCGCGTCGGCGGCGTGGTCGGGCGTGGGCACCTTGGGCAGAGCCAGCAGCACCTTCACCATCTGCTGCACCTGGACCTTGGTGGCGCGGCCGTAACCGACGACCGCCTGCTTGATCCTCAGGGGCGTGTAATCGGCGGGTTTGATGCCGCGCTCGGCGCAGGCCAGCACGATGACTCCGCGCGCCTGCCCCACTGCCAGGGCGACCTTTATATTGACGCCGCCAAAGAGTTCCTCGACGGCGGCCGCGGACGGGTGGTATTCGTCGATGACATCGAGAACTCCGTGATAGATCTGCTGCAGCCGTTCGTGGGCGGGATCCCTGGCGGAGGTGACGATGGTGCCATGGGCCACCAGCCGCGACTTGTCACCCAGGTGCTCGATGACGCCCCAGCCCGTGACCGCCGTGCCGGGGTCGAGGCCGAGAATCAATTGTGGCGTTTCGGTCAAATCAGGTTCCGCGTTTCCAGAGAACCGTCGGCACGGCCTAGGCCAGTGCTTCGAGTATCTCTTCGCTGATGTCGAAGTTGGCGTGCACTTCCTGGACGTCGTCGCTCTCCTCGAGCGCGTCCATGAGCCTGAGCATCTTCTTGGCGTCGCTCATTTCCAGCTGAACTGTATTCTTTGGCAGCATAGCAAGCTCGGCGGACGTAAAAGGTATGCCCGCGGCCTCGAGCGCCTCGCGAACGGCCATGAAATCGGAGGGATCGGTGACGATCTCGTAAATGTTTTCGTCCTGGGTGACATCCTCGGCGCCGGCGTCGATGGCGACGGTCATAAGCGTGTCCTCATCGGTGGCGCCGGCGTCGACGA
The DNA here is from genome assembly GCA_023382335.1 of Actinomycetota bacterium. Lineage (GTDB taxonomy): Bacteria > Actinomycetota > Thermoleophilia > BMS3ABIN01 > BMS3ABIN01 > JACRMB01. Next base: position 9,092 of record JAMCPM010000023.1, on the reverse strand, counting down.
CGATCGAGCCCTTGCGCTCGAAGATCCAGGCGACGGTGCCGGTCTCCCCCAGCTTGCCGTTGGTGCGGCTGAAGATGTTGCGGATGTCGGCCGCCGTGCGGTTGCGGTTGTCGGTCATGGCCTCGACCAGGACCGCGACGCCCGCGGGTCCGTAACCCTCATACATGATCGTCTCGTAGTTGGCGCCCTCGCCGCCGCCGGCGCCCTTGGCGATGGCGCGCTCGATGTTGTCCTTGGGCATCGAGTTGTCCTTGGCCTTCTGGATAGCGGTGGCCAGGGTGGCGTTACCGGTGGGATCGCCGCCGCCCTCCTTGGCGGCCACGGTGATGGCGCGGGAGAGTTTGGAGAAGAGCTGGCCGCGCTTGGCGTCGGCTGCGCCCTTCTTGTGCTTGATCGATGACCATTTGGAATGTCCGGACACGTGATTCCCTCCGGGGTAGGTTTGCAGATACGGAATAATTTCGCCGGCGGTTCGGCGCGACGGCGAGGTGACCTGTCACCCCGACGCGCTGCGTGCCGCTGATCCGCCGAAAAATCGCTCAGGTAATAATATAACAGAGAGGGCGGAGGCGCATGGAAAGTAAAGGCTGCTTTACCAAGGCCGCAGCAAGTAAAGATATCTTTACTTGCCTGCCTAATCCAGTTGCCTCCAGGTCTCAACGACAAGGGAGTGGAAAATTTCGTTCGCGCTCGAGATCGAGCAGCTTCTTTTTGATCTGGCCCTGCATAGTCACGATCACCCGATGACGATTGATTCCTGAGCGAGGGGTGCTAATTCAGTACAATAAGAAAGATGCTTATTATACTTTAATGGTAAAAAGTACAATAAGACTTCTAAGAGTGATACTCAGTTACAGCAACGAAACTCATCAAATTCTAATTATCCTGCACAATTTCCAATATCTCAAAAGCCACGAATATCTTATTCCTCGCCGCCGAGCCGACTTCTTTTAAAATGTCTGCCTCTTCCAGCTTTTTTATATTCAGCTTGGCGCTTCGGTATGTTACATCGAGGACCTTTTGCGCATGAGGTACGGTGATAACCGGTGCTTGAAACAAGCTGTCCGCTAACCTCGGAAGAAGTGCTGAAGCTCTTGCCTTAGCCAGGCGCTGCCTCCAATCCGCTTGCAGATCGTTAAGAGCCTTAGCCCGCTCGATAGCATCCATCGATTGCACTTCCACGCCGGTGAGAAAGAAGTTTATCCAATCTTCCCAGCCGCCTTTCTCACTTACGCCGAGCAACAACGAATAATAGTCGCTCCGATTTCTCTCAAAAAATGCGCTTAAATACAGAAGAGGCAGGGGCAGTAGATTCCAATGAACTAATAAGAGAGATGTCAAAAGGCGCCCTATGCGGCCATTACCGTCTAGAAAAGGATGTATCACTTCAAACTGATAATGAATGAACGCTAGCCTGACCAATGGAGGAAATGTATTTTCCTCGTGCAAATATTTTTCCAATTCAGCCAGCGCCGTTTTCATTTCATCAACCGGCGGAGGAACGTAAGTTGCTTCGTTCAAGGAGCAGCCCGGGCTGCCGATCCAGTTTTGGCTCCGGCGAAATTCACCCGGTGTCGCATGACCGCCTCGAACCCCATCCATGAGCCGTTCATGCAGTTCACGAAGAAAACGGAGACTGATTGGTAATTTCTTCCGGCGCTCCAATCCATACTCCATCGCACGGACATAATTCAGAACTTCCCGCACATCTGCTTCTGGAGGCTTGGTCTCTGGAAAAGCCAGCTGACCGGCTTCGTATGCGTATATGTCGGTTACGCTGGACTCAGTTCCCTCTATACGTGAAGACAGCGCCGCCTCTTTCCTCATGAACGGGCCTATCAGCAGGTGGGGATTGGGCAGAGCGCGACCCAGGCCAGCCAATTCGCCTAAAGCATGGTCAGCCCGCGACAGATTTCGTACCATGCGAGCATTGAGAAAAAGAGCAGGAGGAAGAGGTTCGGGAATGAAAGCCCAGTAGGCAGCTTTTCCTCTGCCTGTCTTTATGAGGCGTCCTGTGCTTTTTTTATAGCGCTCGGGGTCCATAAAGGTAGTCATCGTGGTTTTCAGAAGCGTCAGTCACTTCCGCTAATCCAAGCTGGATCAGTCTCTTCGCTTGTGAGATGATATCCTTCCTGGTGCCTGATTTACTCGGTACGAGCGCAACCGCGACGGTGATGACATTACTGTCATTAATCAGATAGATGATTCGATATCGTTGCCGTCCCGCATATATACTTCGATATCCAGCGAGTTCCCCCGCCAGAGCTTTCCCCTGTTTGCCAGGATTTAGCGCAAGTTTCTTCACGCGGTCGGTGGTATTCCTTTGGTCTCTCCGGTCGGGAATAGCAACCAGCATTTCTTTTGCCGCAGCGGTCCAGATAATCCTGTGTTCTATTGGTCTCACCGTTTGAGCTGGTCGCAAATTGTGACTTACAATAGGTAAATCGATGTGCTTTATTTTCTCCCAAAATAAGTATGCATGTATTGATGCTCGCGTTTTCAAAGACCATAAATCCATCGAAATCGACTGTTTCTATCAAGCGATGGTTTTTTGAAATGAGACTGCGCAAACCGTCGCCATAGGCTGCTTTGAAGAAACGGTGAGGCATAATGAAACTCATCAGCCCTTGGCTCTTTAATAAATGCAAACCCCTTTCGACAAAGATACAGTAAATATCATAATTACCTGTTGCTGTAACGTAACAAGAATTGAAATACGGAATTTCGTTTCGGCTCATTGTCTGTATCCGCACATACGGCGGATTCCCAATAACCGCATCAAATCCGCCACCCTTCATGATCTCGGGGAATCCGCCCGGACCATCCCAATCGAAAGCGTTAATGCGAAGCGCTTCTTCTTCATCCAGCAACCCCATCTGCTGTCCCTCGTAGAAATCGGTACCGATCAGAGAGTTGCCGCACTTGATGTTGTTACCGAGGTCCGGTAAGGCACGCTCGTGGAAGAATTTAAGCTGGGCGTTGATGGTTTCCTGTGATTCTTCCTCCAGAACTTTAAGCAGCAATGAAAGCTTGGAAACTTCGACTGCCTGCGGGTCGATATCCACTCCGTAAATGTTGTTGAGCAGAATGCGTTTCTTCTCCGCTGTCGTCAGCTGCCAGCCGTTCTTGCCGGCGAAAAGGCGAGGCTCTTTGCCTTTGGCCCACTTCCCGGCGTCATTTTCCGAATACCAGTCGCGGTGCCAGTCGAGCAGATATTCATAGGCGCCGATCAGGAAAGAGCCGGAGCCGCAGGCCGGGTCGAGAATCCGTAACTTTGCCGCCTTGGTCGGCGTGCTTTTTTCCAGCAGCTTCCCGACCGTGTTCTTCACGATGTAATCCACGATATAGGTGGGCGTGTAATAAACGCCGCCGGCCTTTTTGACCTGTGGCTTGTCCTCGACGACGGCGCGGTGGCCAGCTGTGAGCCGAATGACCTTCCCCAGGAACTGCTCGTAGACCTGCCCGAGTATGTCTATGGGCAGCACCGAGAACTCGTAGGGGCTGTCGGGGTAGTAAAGCCCTTTGAGTATCTGCTTCAGGGGCTTGTCTTCGATGGCGAGGCTGAGGGTTAGCCCGTCCGGGTGGCTGGGATTGTCCCGTTCTTCCTTAAAATGGAACAGGCCCGAGTTGTAGCGCTCGTCCGCCTTTCTGAAGAGTTCACAGAGGCGCGCATAGACATTGGCGCCGTTCTGCATGCCGTGCAGCAGACCGTATTCCTCAATACCCCGGTCTTCACAGATGCGTAAAAATATGATGCGGTCGATCGTGACCTGGACCGACTCGTTGAGATCCCTTTGACTAAGGCCGGGGTTGCGGAGGGCGATGTTTCGCGCCAGCAGTTCGCGCCAGCTTTCTATCTCCTTGAGGAATTCCTTGTCGACCTCGCCGGTGCCGCGCTTCGACCTGGCCGTGGTAGCCATTTTGTCGAGGCCGCCTTTTTTGATTCCCTCGGGGGAGAACGTTTCGAGCAGCTCATCGAGATGGGCAGGGTATTCCTCATAACGCCAGTAGCGGATGCGGCCGGTGCTGGCCTTGTCCTTTGGCGACGGCTTGGCGCGGCAATCGACGATGGCGAACTCCTCGAAGTCGGTGACGATCGAGAGCGACAGTTTGGCGCTGTACGCATAGCGCCGCAGCTGATAGTAAGGATCAGGATCGTTTTTCATGTCCACGGAGGGCTTTTTGGCCTCGACGAAGAACTTTCGCTGGCCGCCAATGCGGAAACAGTAATCCGGCGCCCTGGTCAGGCCGCCAACCTTGATGGCGTCCTCGTGGATTACGTCCCTGTAGGCGGGAGCGTAGCCGCGCTCGTTGTCGATGTCCCACCCCAGCGCCTTGAAAAACGGGTCGATGAATTCGCGGCGGGTCTGGGTCTCGTTGTAGGCGGGATTCTTGTAGGCTGCCTCATTGGCGCGGAAGAGTTCGACGAGACCGGCAATCTTCTCGCGGGCAGCTTCAAGATTGGCGTCAGCGGTTGACATGCGGCGATTATATCACCGGGCACGGATGGACCGCTCGAAGGATGTCAGACTTGGACCCTCTATGCAGGCAATTTCTTTGGCGCCGGCGACTTCTTCTTCGGCTTGGGAGGCTCCATCAGCTGGCGGATCGCGTCAAAGACGGCACTGAACTGCAAACATTACGGTCGGCGATTCTCTTCCTGGCAATCTTGAAATCACAAATCGTGATTTCAAGTCCCCAGACATCCACAGGAGGTTTTCTTCAAGGCCACTTTTTGTGACCATGAAGCTCATACTGCCTGCATATTGGAGCTTGTTTGAGGTCACAATTCGTGACCTCAAGATGAATCCAGATTGAAGACTCGATCGTTGAGGCGATCATAGCAGAGGCGTCGGACGGAAGTTGTCAGTATTGGCGACAGGGAAGGCGGTAAGATTCAGGCCAGCCGCAAACGCTCGATTCCGGGGAACTAACCGGCGGCTATCCGAAGGAACAGTTCGTGCAGCCTGAGGTCGCCGGTCAGCTCGGGGTGGAAGGCGGTGACGAGCATCCTGTCCTGGAGAGCGGCTACGCCGTGGCCTTCGTGCTCGGCTAGTATCTCAACGCCGGCTCCAGCCGACTCGATCCAGGGCGCGCGGATGAAGATGCCCGGGAAGGGAAGCACCTTGGGGGCTGCCGGTTTTTCACCGGCGGCTGCCGGGAACCGGATTTCCAGCGGCGCCTCGAAGCTTTTCACCTGGCGCCCGAAGGCGTTGCGGCGGACGGTGATATCCATCAGGCCCAGGAGCGGCTGGTCGCCCTCGGCCACTTCCCGCGCCAGCATCACCAGGCCGGCGCAGGTCCCGAAAATCGGAAGGCCCTCAGCCCCCAGGCCCTTGATCTCGTCGAGCATGTGGTAGCTGACCATCAGTTTACCGATGGTCGTGCTCTCGCCGCCGGGGATGACAAGGGCGTCGAGGCCGGCCAGCTCACGGCGGCGGCGGACCTGCCGGGCAATGGCGCCGCACTTCTCGAGCGCTTCACCATGTTCCCGGAAGGCTCCCTGGAGGGCGAGCACACCTACTGTGAGATGATTTTCTGGCGTAGCGGTCATGTTCCCGCGATCACGGACTTTCTCATGAATGTGATTATCTCAAAAAAACGGGCGGCCCTGAGGCCGCCCCGATTATTTCTCAGGGAACTCAACCTGTCCCTGAAACTGGCAATTTAGTTATGTGTCCCTAAAACTACGAATTAAGTAATGTGTCCCTAAAACTACCAGCCGCGGTTCTGGATCAGGTTCTCCTCGCCGATGTCCTTGATCTCCAGGCCGGCCATGGCGGACTTGAGCCCGGTCGATACCCGCGCCAGCACGTCGGGGTCGTTATAGTGCGTCGTCGCCTCGACGATGGCCTTGCCGCGCGCCGCCGGATCCTCGCTCTTGAAGATTCCGGAACCTACGAAGACGCCCTCGGCGCCCAGCTGCATCATCATCGCCGCGTCGGCCGGGGTCGCCAGACCGCCTGCCGAGAAGTTGACCACCGGCAGCTTGCCGTTCTTGGCCACCCACTGCACCAGCTCGATCGGCGCCCTCAGTTCCTTGGCCGCCTTGAAGAGCTCATCCTCGTCCATGCTGGTCAGCTGCTTCATCTCGCCGGTGATCGTGCGCATGTGCCGCACCGCCTCGACGACGTTGCCGGTGCCGGCCTCGCCCTTGGTGCGGATCATGGCCGCGCCCTCGGAGATGCGCCTGAGCGCCTCGCCGAGGTTGACAGCGCCGCAGACAAACGGCACCGTGAACTTCCACTTGTTGATGTGGTTGGCCTCGTCGGCGGGAGTCAGCACCTCACTCTCGTCGATGTAGTCGACCTCGAGTGACTGCAGTATCTGCGCCTCGACGAAATGGCCGATGCGCGCCTTGGCCATGACCGGGATGGTCACGGCCTTCTGGATCCCGGTGATCATGTCCGGGTCCGACATGCGGGCGACGCCGCCGTCGGCGCGGATGTCTGAAGGAACCCGCTCCAGCGCCATGACGGCGCAGGCTCCGGCCTCCTCGGCTATCTTTGCCTGCTCGGCGTCGGTGACATCCATGATGACGCCGCCCTTTAACATCTCCGCCAGCCCCGTCTTGACGGTCATGGTTCCGATCTTGATCTCGCTCATCCTGTGAAAACCTCCGTAATTTGCGTGCAAATATCTTATCTGACCGCCCGGGGGCTTACAAATTCGCTGCTATCCGCGGCCGCCGGCCGCCGCGCCGGGGCGCTGGCGGCTTCCGTCCCGGGAACCTCCCGCCCACGGGTTGAAAAGTGCAATTGCAAGGTATAGCATCCCTCTAACCTGAAGCTCCCGCGCGGGCTTTCAGGAGGAAATTTCCCAGGCAAAATTCTTCCCCCCGGAGGGTTCATGGAAGTCGAGATCGGACGAGGTAAAAAAGGCAGAAGGGCTTATGGACTGGACGATATCGCCATCGTCCCCAGCCGCCGCACACGTGACGTCGAAGACGTCGACATCACCTGGGAGATAGGCGACCATAAACTCGATCTTCCCTGCCTGGCCTCGGCCATGGACGGCGTCGTCGACCCCAATTTCGCGGGCGTCATGGGCAAACTCGGCGGCATGGCCGTGCTGAACCTCGAGGGCATCCAGACCCGCTTTGAGAATGCCGACGAGCAGCTGGAAAAGATAGCGGCGCTGCCGCCGGCGCAGGCCACCTCCGGCCTCCAGGACATCTACCAGGCGCAGGTCGATCCCGACCTGATCGCGCAGCGTATCAAGGAGATCAAGGCGCAGGGCGTACTCGCAGCCGGATCGCTGACGCCGCAGAAAGTCGCCGACTATTACAAGATCGCGCTCGACGCCGGCCTTGACGTGCTCATCATCCAGGGGACGGTCGTCAGCGCCGAGCACGTCAGCTCCGTGGTCGAGCCGCTCAATCTCAAGAAATTCATCGCCGAGGTGCCGGTTCCCGTCATCGTCGGCGGCTGCGCCTCATATACAACTGCCCTGCACCTCATGCGCACCGGCGCCGTGGCCGTGCTTGTGGGCGTGGGCCCGGGCGCTGCCTGCACCACTCGCGGCGTGCTCGGCATCGGCGTGCCTCAGGCCACCGCCATCGCCGACGCCGGAGCGGCGCGCATCCAGCATCTGCTGGAGACCGGCCAGATGGTCAACGTCATCGCCGACGGCGGCATGCGCACCGGCGGCGACATCGCCAAGGCCATAGCCTGCGGCGCCGACGCCGTCATGATCGGCTCGCCGCTTTCGCGCGCCCACGAGGCGCCCGGCCGCGGCTATCACTGGGGCATGGCGACCTTCCATCCGCAGCTGCCGCGGGGAACGCGCGTCAAGACCAACCAGGTCGGCTCCCTCAAGGAGATCCTGGTGGGGCCGGCGCGCGAGAACGACGGCACGCTCAACCTCTTCGGCGCCCTCAAGACCTCGATGGCCACCTGCGGCTATGAGAACATCCAGGCTTTCCAGAAGGCGGAAGTCATGGTCGCCCCGTCGCTGCAGACCGAGGGCAAGAAGCTGCAGAAGGAGCAGGACGTCGGCATGGGCAGCTGCTGATAGAGGGACCGTAGTTTTAGGTAGTTTTAGGGACACATTACTTAATTGCTAATTAAGTAATGTGTCCCTTTTTGCATCTTTTTGCATTCTCCGGCAATTGCAACTTTTTTTCCCCTGATGTAACCTTGCCTCACCATGGAGGCGCGCCGTAAAAAACGAGCGACCAATGGCAGTCTGCTGCGCGTGCTCCAGGATGACTTCGACGGCTTCTCCAGAGCCCGCAAATCCATCGCCCGCTACCTGATCGACCACCTCGCCGACGCGCCCGTGCTGACGGCGCAGGACCTCGCCCGCCACACCGGCACGACCAGCTCCACCGTCGTCCGCTTCGCGCAGCACCTCGGCTTCACCGGCTTCCCCCAGATGATGAAGGCCGCCTGGGAAGAGAGCCGCCTGACCGCGGGAGGACCCGGCGGCGGCATCGAGGGCCAGCTGGTCTTCCCGGTTGACGATGATTTCTCCGGGCGGGCGGTGCGCGTAGACGTCAAGATCCTGGAAGAGACCATGAAGAGGAACCGCGCCGATGATTTCCTGCAGACCATCGAGGTGCTGGAATCGGCGGAGACGATCTTTGTGGCCGGCATGTTCGAGGCGTCCATGGTCGCCACCTACCTGAGTTACTACTTCACGATCATGGGGCTGCCGGTGGTGGCCGTGACCGGCAATTCCGAGGAACAGGTCGCCAGGCTGGCGGGGTTGGGGGAAAAATCGGTGCTGATCGCCATCGGTTTCAAGACGGCGCATCAGTTCCTGCTGCGGCTGCTGAAGACGGCCAGGGAACGCGGCGCCGTGACGGTCGGCGTCAGCGAGAACAAGATCTCCGAGGTCTCCAAGCTCGCCGACCGCAACCTCTTCTGCTACCTCGATTCATCGTCGTTCGCGCCGTCGCTGGTTGGCGCCTTCGGCATCGCCGACGCCCTGGTCTCGGCGCTCTACGTGCGCGAGAAGCGGGCCTATGACGCCCATATATCCCGCCTGCACAGCCTGCCGCTGAGTTCGGACTGGCTCTAACCAGCGGGCGACGGCGCCCGCATTCAATAAAATCGCCGGCCTACCAGCCCGCCAGTGCGGAGATCGGA
>JAMCPM010000022.1 GCA_023382335.1 Actinomycetota bacterium | reverse complement strand
TTAGTGGCGGTCAAAAAATAATTTTGAGTGCGCCCATTTTACATTTCATGAGATAAGTGTCATCGGATGCTATCCCCCCCCCCGGCGCATTTTGTCAATATGGGATGACATAAGAATGAAGTAATGGCGGGAAGTTCCGGGACGGATGTCACCATGAACTTTTTCTGTGATGCAGAACTAGGGTTTGATTTTGTTCAACTGGCGGGCTAGCGATGGCAGGGAGATTGCCTGGATGTCATCGCCCAGGGGATATGTTTCGGTCCCCGGGTAAACAACAAACTTGCGGGCCGGTTCCAGATCACTACAGGCTGAGTGAAACCCGCGCTCGACGCGCGGCGCCAAGCTTCGCTTGACCTCGATAGCCCACAAGCGCCCATCGGGGAAGTTCAGCAGCAGATCGATCTCCGCACCGCCGCTGGCGCGGTAAAAGAAGCCTTCCACACCGTCGGGAGCAACCGCCAGAAGGTTTTCGATGACGAAACCTTCCCAGCTTGCCCCCACTACCGGATGAGAAAGCAATGCATCCCTGTCGGTTATTCCCAGCAGAGCATGGACGAGGCCACTGTCGCGGACAAACACCTTGGGGGCCTTCACCAGCCGTTTGCCAGCATTGGTGCGCCAGGTAGGCAGCCTGCGCACCAGCAGCAGATCGACGAGCAAATCGATGTAGGAGGCGGCAGTCTTGGCATCCACCCCAATGCTGCGCGCCAGTTGGGCGATATTGAGCTGTCCCCCCTGGCCGTGGGCAAGCATGGTCCAGAAACGGCGCAGAGTCTCCGCAGCGATGCGGGGGCCGAACTGGGGAATATCCCGTTCCAGATAAGTGCGGATGAAGTCCTGACGCCAGCGGAGGCTTACCGCATCATCGGCGGCGAGGTAGCTATCAGGGAAACCGCCGCGCAGCCAGAGCCGGTCCCTCGAACTTGCCACAGCCTTTTTTTCGTTCGTACTTGTTTCCAGCACATCGAACGGAGAAAGCTCCAGATAGCTGACCCGGCCGGCGAGTGTCTCGCCCGACTGCTTGAGCAGATCCAAAGAAGCCGAACCCAGCAGCAGGTAAAGGCCGTTGCGCTTGCCTTCGCGGCGGGCGCGATCGATCAGACCGCGCAGCACAGGGAACAGCCCAGGGGTGCGGTGAATTTCGTCAAGGATGACCAGCCGCGCCAGGTGGTCGGCCAGATACATTTCAGGTTCCGCGAGCCTGGCAAGGTCCCGCTCGGATTCCAGGTCGAGGTAAACCGCACGGTCCTTCTTACCAAGAGACAACGCCAGCGTTGTCTTTCCCACCTGCCGCGGACCAAGCAGCACCACGGCAGGGGCTTCCCGAAGTCGCTGTTTCAGTGTTGTGAGTAGCCGGCGATCAATCATCCTTGCAATTATGGAATAACGTTCCAGTAATTGCAAGGTTATTCTCGATACCGTTTACGTAGCGCCAAGATCGGAACCAGGGAGTTAGGAAAAGTCTGTCCCCATTGTTAGAATCTGCATCATGCCCATAATCGTGCAAAAATACGGCGGCACCTCGGTGGGCGACACCGGCCGCATCAAGAATGTAGCCCGGCGCATCTGCGCCACGCAGGACGAGGGCTACCAGGTGGTCGCCGTCGTCAGCGCCATGGGCGACTCGACCGACGAGCTGCTGAAGATGGCCCACGAGATCTCGGCCGAGCCCCCCGAGCGCGAGCTCGACGTGCTGCTCTCCAACGGCGAGCGCATCAGCGTGGCGCTGCTGGCGATGGCCATCCACGAGATGGGTCACAAGGCCGTGTCGCTCAGCGGCCGCCAGGCGGGCATCCAGACCAACACTGTTTTCACCAAGGCGCGCATAACCGGGGTAGAGACCGGGCGTTTAAGGGAAGAACTCGACAGTGGTAAGATTGTGCTCGTCGCCGGCTTCCAGGGAGTCTCGGTCGATGAGGACATAACAACCCTGGGCCGGGGAGGCTCCGATACCACGGCGGTCGCCATCGCCGCGGCGCTCGGCGCCGAGGAATGCGAGATATATACCGACGTGGACGGCGTCTATACGGCCGATCCGCGAGTAGTCGGACTGGCGCGCAAGCTGGACACCGTTTCCTATCAGGAGATGCTGGAAATGGCGGCCAGCGGCTCCGAGGTCCTGATGCTGCGCTCGGTCGAGTACGCGCAGAAGTACAATGTGCCGCTGCACGTGCGCAGCAGTTTTACCGACGAGGCCGGCACCTGGGTCAGAGAGGAAGATTCGACCATGGAAAAAGCGGTAGTAAGCGCGGTTTCACATACGACTGATGAATCAAAGCTCACCCTGCTGAGGCTGCCCGACCGTCCCGGCGTCGCCGCGACCGTGTTCGGCGACCTGGCCGAGGCCGGCGTCAACGTGGACATGATCATCCAGAACGTCAGCGAGCAGGGCACGACCGATATTTCCTTCACCGTGGTGCAGGCCGATCTGCCCGCGGCGCAGCAGGCGCTGGACCGCATCACCGATGAGATGGGCGTGGCCTATGTCATCGGCGAGCAGATGGGGAAGGTCTCCATCATCGGCGCCGGCATGAAGAGCTATCCCGGCGTCGCCGCCAAGATGTTCAAGACACTCGCGGACGCGGGCATCAACATCGAGATGATCAGCACCTCGTCGATCAAGGTGTCCTGCGTCATCGAGCGCAACCAGGTGGAAAAGGCAGTGCGGGCGCTGCACGAAGCGTTCAATCTCGACCAGTAACCAGAGGGACACATTACTTAATTGCTAGTTAAGTAATGTGTCCCTGAAATTGGCAATTAAGTAATGTGTCCCTGAAATTATGGCTGATTCGTACAACATAGCGGTTGTGGGCGCGACCGGCGCGGTCGGGAGCGTCATGCTCAAGCTGCTGGAGGAAAGGAATTTCCCGGTGGCTGAGATCCGCGCGTTCGCATCCGGGCGCTCCGCCGGGCAGAAGGTGCCCTTCAAGGGCGGAGAACTGGAGGTCGAGGAACTGACAGCCGGCAGCTTCGAGGACGTGCAGGTGGCTCTGTTCTCGGCCGGCGGCGCCCGCAGCAGGGAGTTCGCCCCGGCAGCGGTGGCGGCGGGCGCCGTGGTTATCGACAACTCCAGCGCCTTCCGCCAGGAACCCAACGTGCCGCTGATCGTTCCCGAGGTCAACCCCGGGGACATCAAGTGGCATGAAGGCATCATCGCCAATCCCAACTGCTCCACCATCCAGATGGTGGTGGCGCTCAAGCCGATCTTTGACGCAGTCGGCATCGAGCGCATCATAGTGACCACTTTCCAGTCGGTGTCCGGAACCGGCAACAAGGCCATCGAGGAACTCTTCAGCCAGTCCGAGGCCGTGCTCGAGTCGGGCGAGGTCGAGGTGAACGTCTATCCGCATCAGATAGCCTTCAACGTGATCCCGCATATCGAGCACTTCCACGACAACGGCTACACCAATGAGGAAGTGAAGATGGTCAACGAGACCCGGAAGATCTTTGGCGACCAGGATATCCGCATGACCGCCACATGCGTGCGTGTACCTGTTTTCAGCGCGCACAGCGAGGCGGTCAACATCCAGACGATACGTCCCATCAGTGTCGAGGAGGTGCGGCGCCTGCTGCTCTCGGCTCCGGGAGTCATCCTCGTCGACGATCCTGCTGAAAATGAATACCCGATGCCGCTGAGAGCTGAGGGCACTGACGAAGTCTATGTCGGCAGGATCCGCCAGGACGATTCCGGCGAAGATTCACTCAACCTCTGGGTGGTAAGTGACAACCTCCGTAAGGGCGCCGCCACTAATGCCGTCCAGATCGCCGAGCTGCTTGCCGGCAGCGGATTGCTGGATTAGGCGCTGATGGCTACCCGGGGCAAGTCCAACCAACCCGCGACAGAAGATGAGCCCTTTCAGGACCTGATGGAGGCGTTCAACTTCACCGCGAAAGACTTGCAGGCGAACAATGACGGCCTGATTTCACAGAGCCAGCGGGACATGCTCAAGGGCATGGGCAAGAGGCTCACGGGCTATTCCCGTTTCGGCATCAAGTTCATGATGGTCTTTGTGTTGATCGCCTTCGGCGCCTTCCTTGCTTTCGTCCTCTCGAACGAGAGCTCGCGCAAGGCTTTTTTCGGCGATACTTCGGCGCTGGTGGTACTGGCGATAGTCATCCCGATTCCGGTCCTGATCATGGTCGGTTATTACTTCGTTACCAAGAAACAGCGGCGGCAATATGAGAACGCCAAACTGAAGATTGCGGAAGGCCGCGCCTCGCTGAAGCAGAAATCCAGCAATAGCCGCTACGGCCCGAACTATTACTGGGAACTGAAGATCGGGGCTTTCGAGATGCACCTGCTGGATGAATGGGCGGCGGTCCTGAAAGACGGCTGTGTCTACCGTGTCAACTACGCCAAGGTCGGCCGGTTCCCCCTGATCCTGTCCATCGAAGAGACCGGCTAGCCTAGCGGTTGACCGATGTGTCCCTCTGACTCATTGCCAGGCCTTTCAGCCGGAGAAGTAAAGCAAAGGATCGACCGGGGACAGATAAATTCGGCTCCCGAGCATCCTAGCCGCTCGATAGCCGCCATCCTCAGGGAAAACACCCTCACCCTGTTCAACGCCATCCTCGGCACCCTGCTGGTTCTCATCCTGGCGTTCGGCTCCCTGCGAGACGCCCTGTTCGGCCTGGTGCTCTTCGGCAACATGCTGATCGGTATCGTGCAGGAGCTCAGGGCAAAGATCACACTCGACCGGCTTTCTGTTCTGAGCGCATCCAAGGCGCGGGTCATCCGTGACGGCAAGCTCCAGGAGATCGACATCGACGGCGTCGTCCTCGACGACATCCTGGAATTGCAGCGAGGCGATCAGGTTGTAGCCGATGGTGAGCTGCTTGAGTCCAGCTGGCTGGAGATCGATGAATCGCTGCTCACCGGCGAATCGGAGCCGATCAGGAAGGGACAGGGAGACAGCCTGCTTTCCGGCAGCTTCACGGTATCCGGATCGGGCGTCTACCGGGCCACCGCGGTAGGTAATGACTCCTTCGCGCGCAAGCTGACGTCCGAGGCGCGGCGCTTCAAGCTCGTGCATTCCGAACTCCGCACCGGCATCAACAAGATCCTCGCGGGCGTGACCTGGATCATGATACCCGCTGGCCTGGTGCTCTTCTGGCGCGAGGCCGGACTGAGCAGTTTCAGTGAATCCGTGGCCGGCTCGGTCGCCGCCATGGTCGGCATGGTCCCCGAGGGGCTCGTGCTGCTGACGAGCGTCGCCTTCGCGGTCGCGGTGGTGGTCCTGGGGAAGCGCAAGGTGCTCGTGCAGGAGCTGCCGGCCGTCGAGGGACTGGCGCGGGTGGACACAGCGTGCTTCGACAAAACCGGGACGCTGACCGAGCCGGGTCTGCATTTCAACAGCCTGGAGCTGATCGAAGGCGGCAACCAAAGCGGTCCGGAAAGTCAGGCTGTGATCGAAAAGGCCCTGGCGGCGCTGGCGGCCGACCCCGCTTCACAAAATTCCACCTCCGACGCGATCGCCGCGGCCTTCCCGGCGCACGGCAACGAAGAATCGGCCGTAAGCAGCCGGGTTCCTTTTTCATCAGAGCGCAAATGGAGCTCGGCCACGATCGGCGGCCGCTCCTGGTACCTCGGTGCCCCCGAGATCCTGTCGGACCGTCTTGCCGGCGCCGGCGGGACTTCCTCATTCGGCGGGCGCGTCAGCGAGCTTGCGCAGACTGGCAAACGTGTGCTGCTGCTCGCTTCGAATGAAGGAGATGCCGCCGAAGAGCAGCTGCCTGAGGGGCTCAAAGCGGCGGCCATGGTCGTTCTCGAGGAGAAGATCCGGGGCGACGCCGCTGAGACGATCGATTATTTCAGGCAGGAGGGCGTCGCCGTCAAGATTATTTCAGGAGACAACGTCGAGACGGTGGCCGCGGTTGCCGCCCGCGCCGAGGTCGACGCCATGGCCGGGCCCGTCGACGGACGCAACCTGCCCGAGGCTCCGGACGGTCTGGCAAAGGTCATGGAGGAACATTCGATCTTCGGCAGGGTCACTGCACAACAGAAATTATCCATGGTCAAAGCGTTGCAGGCCGGCGGCCATGTGGTGGCCATGAGCGGCGACGGCGTCAACGACACACTGGCGATCAAGGAAGCCGACATCGGCATCGCCGTGGGAACCGGGGCGGCGGCGCCGACAAAAGCCGTTGCCGAACTCATCCTCCTCGACGGACATTTCGCAAAGCTTCCGGGAGTTGTTGCCGAGGGCCGGCGAGTTATAGCAAATATCGAGAGAGTTGCCTACCTGTTTGTCACCAAGACCTGCTATGCGACCCTGCTGACGGTTGCCATCGCCATTCTCGGCTGGCCATATCCCTTCCTGCCCAGGCATCTCACCCTGGTTGGCGCCATCACCATCGGCATTCCCGCTTTCTTCCTGGCTCTGGCCCCAAGCAAGGAGCGCTACCGGCCCGGATTCATCGGCAGGGTGCTGCACTTCACGATCCCCGCCGGGGCCCTGCTGGCCGCCGGCACTCTTGCCGCCTACGCCCTCTCCAGATCGGTGGGCGCCGATCTCGAACAGTCGAGGACTGCGGCTACCATCACCCTGACCGTCATGGGCCTGTGCGTGCTGGCAATGCTGGCGCGGCCTTTGACTTTCTGGCGCTACGTTCTGATCCTGGCGATGATCGCCGGGCTGGTCATCGCCGCCGCCACGCCGCTGATCAGGGACTTCCTCGCCTTTGAATTCCCTTCAGCTGAAGTCATGGCGGAATCGATGGGAATCGCAGCGGCGTGCGTCGCCATCCTGGCGGCCGGCATGAAACTCACCGGCTGGCATCCCGGCGGCAGAGCATCGCCCGAATAGTTTTCGCCTGATTCTGCGCATTTAATCCTCGTTGTCCGACCATATTCATCATATTTCCCGCTGCTGTAAAGAATCACCTCAACGTGTTTAAAAACAAAACTTCTGGAAAGGATTTAGAGCACGATTGAGATAATCAATCCTCAGACCTTGTTTATGAAATGAGGTTTATATGGCTCGTGATGAACAAGCCGGGAAAGTGCGAAACACTGGCAGCAACGGAACAGGGGGCGCAAGAACACCGGGTGAGATGAAGCGAAGATTCGGCTCCGGCCAGGAGCGGATCACGGGTATGGGGGACAACATCTACGAGCATGAGGACCGCGCCGCCAGGCATTGGCTCGTGAGCAGCGTTTTCTGGTTTGTGGTCGTCACCTCGTTTGGGCTCATCCTTGCCACCGAGCTCGTTCTTCCCGAGACTTTCGCCGGCGTCAGCTGGCTCGTCTTCAGCCGGGTTCGCCCCTGCCACGTCGAAGGAGTCATCTTTGCCTGGCTGACCATGATGTATTTCGGCGCCATCTTCTACTTCTCGCCACGCCTGCTGGGGACCAGGGCGCTGTGGAGCGAGCCGTTGGCGATCGCCAGCGCCTGGATCTACAACTTCGCGCTTTTCGTGGGATTCTATGCGCTTCTCACCGGCGCCAGCCAGGGACGCGAGTACGCGGAATTTCCCTGGGTAGTCGACGTGGCGGTCGTGGCCATCTTCCTGCTCAACGTGTTCAATATCATAATGACCATCAATATGCGGCGGGTGCGCCCCTTGTACGTCAGTATGTGGTGGGCGGTGGCGGCGCCGACTGTTGTCGCGATCTCCATCTTCATCGAGAACGTCATGTGGCGCCCGGGAAATCTCTGGGGAAACCCTTCCGGGAACCTGCCGCTGGGAGTACATGACGCCATGATCAACTGGTGGGGCAACCACAACCTCTTCGGGCTGTGGTTGACACCGGTTCTTATCGCTGTAACCTATTACTTCGTTCCCCGCATCACCAACACGCCGCTCTACAGCCACACGCTTTCCCTGATCTCTTTCTGGGGACTGCTTTTCGCCTACTCGACCGTAGGCGACCATCATATCCTGCAGAGCCCCACTCCCGGCTGGCTGAAGACCATTGCCTCGGTGAACAGCGTCGCCATCCTGATCCCGGTCTTCGCCTTCTTCACCAACATCTTCCTGACCATGCGCGGACAGTGGGACCGCTTCTTTACCAGCCTGCCCCTGCGCTTTGTCATGACCGGATTCGTCTTCTACGTCCTCGTGAACGTGCAGGGGGCCCTGCAGGCCATCCAGCCTTTCAACCGGCTGACGCATTTCACATATTTCACCATTGGCCACGCGCACCTGGCGCTGCTGGGAGGTTTCACCATCCTGGGAATGGGCGTCATCTACTACATGCTGCCGCACATCTTTAACAAGCCTCCGTATTCCCGGGCCATGGCCGAATGGCAGTTCTGGCTGGTCACCTTTGGTTTTCTGCTGTTTTTCACCAGCCTCACCATCGCCGGATTCGTGCAGGGGCAAAACTGGCTCGACGGGATCAGCGAGGTGCAGGTGCTGCCGCAGCTCAAGCTCTGGAACATCGTCCGCGCCGTCGCCGGCGGCATGATCTACGCATCCGCCTGGCTGCAGGTGATCAACATCGTCCTGACGTACACCGTCGACACCGACAAGGCCATCAACCGCCGCTCGGCAAAGGACAACCTTTCGGTCGCCGGTGAGGTGCTTTCCGGGGGAGGTGCCTGAGCATGGCGGACAAGAGGAACTGGATGCCGCCGTTCCGGAAATTCCCGCGGGAATGGGCCTCTCATCCACAGAAGAAGATGCTGATGACGCCCTGGATGGTGCTTGTTGGAGGCCTGTTTGCCTTCGCCATCCCCACGATGATGGGCGCCTTCTTCCAGATGTTCTTTTTCAATCCGCCGGTTTCGAATGAGTGGGCGCCGATTAGCGCCTCTGCCGAGCGGGGACGGGCGATCTTCGTCGCCAACGGTTGCCTTTATTGCCATAGCGGTTTTACACGGCCGCAGGATGTCCAGCAGGGACTGTATTATCTCTATTCGCGGATTTCTCTGCCAGGTGATTACGCTACCAGCGACACCTCGCCGAACCTGTTTGGCACCGCGCGCATAGGCCCCGACTTGAGCAACGAGAGCGGTCAGCATCCAATCGACTGGGAACGGGCCCACTTCAATGATCCGCGCTTCGTCAACCCGATATCGATCATGCCCTCATTTGCCTTCCTGAGCGATCAGGACGTCGAGGATCTCTCCAATTTTGTTGACACCCGCAGCGGCAAGTCGGGCCTCATCCGGATGGCCGGCCAGGAATACATGAAGAAGGTCCTGCTGGCGGCCGGCAATGTTCCCGAACCGCCGACGGGATATACAGCCATGCAGATGTCGCTGGCGGACGTCGCCAATGCCGCCGCCAACGCGCCTAGCCCTCCCGACGGCGATTACGACGGCCTCGCCTGGCCGGATCCGGTCAACCTCAACATCGTCGACCGCGGCTATTGGCTGACAAGCAACCCCTTGCCCGTGACCACTGACAACCTCAACCGGGGACGCATGATCTTCCAGGAAAATTGCATCGGCTGCCACGGTCAGGGCGGCGCCGCCGTCAGCAACGCCGCCAAGTTCCTGCGGCCGACACCTATCGATTTCACCAGTCCCGATGACGCCGGTGGCGCCAACGACACGGCTCCAGGTGTGCTCTATTACCGGATTCTGCGCGGCATACCCGGCAGCGGTATGGAAAACTTTGGCACGCGGCTGCGAGTCGACGACATCTGGAAGGTCGTGCTGTTCCTCAAGACTATTCCCAACGGCGGACTGCAGGGAGACAGGGAACTGACCCCGGACATGTACATCCAGTGGAAACCGCCCGATACCTTGAGCGGTTACATCGCCAGGCACGCGATCGGTCAGAACAAGGAGCTGACCGGGAACGCGCCGCCCACCGACCCGTTCGCGCTCGAGGCCAGAAGGGTGCTGGCCGGTCTCAACGCCAGCGACAGTTTCGTGGTCCCCGGTTACGGGTTGGTATCGCTCGACCAGGCCGCCAAGGACATCGAGGCCATCTATCGGGACATGCTCGATCAGGGCTGGCAGAACTACATGGACAGCGGCGGCGATCCGGTGCCGTCACACGATCAGAGGGAAGCGCTGCCAGATCTGACTGAAGAGCTCAGATAAGGAGAAGGAGCCGACTGTGAATCCACAAAGCAGGCAGTTGATAAGGATAGCGCTTCTGGTGGCCACGGCATTGTTCGTGTTCGGACACTGGTCAACGGGCTGCGGCACGCCCGCCGGCGTCACCGAGGTGACAATCCAGAACCTGCAGTACAATCCCGCCGACCTCACCATCAAGAGGGGCGACACCGTACGCTGGACCAACAACGACCAGACGGCCCATACAGCGACTTCTGACGATTTCCAGGCCGGACAGGACAACCCGCCGGCCGCCTGGGATTCGCAGCCGCTAAACCCCGGGCAGAGCTTCGACCGCCAGTTCGATACAGCCGGGCAATTCCCTTATCACTGCGAAGTCCACAAATATCTCAGGGGCACGATCACCGTTGAGGAGTGATTGACATGCAAATCCTGGAATGGATGATGCTGACAACGTCTTTGCTTACCGTTCCCTTCATGGTCGCGATCGTGGTTGCTTTCCTGCGGGGATCATTCGAGGAAAGCGAAGAGCTGCGGCACCTGCCCCTCATGGAAGGCGAAAGGGATTACTGGAGCGAGGGGGACTGAAATGGAACGCGCGACCAGGGACATAAACAGGTCACCCCACATGAAGTGGCTGTATGTCAGCACAGCCGTGCTTTACGTGATAATCGGCCTCTTCCTTGTATACGAGTATCACGCCCGCACAAAAATACCGTATTTCACTGACTACCAGGATCATGGAAACGTGCCAACCGGTTCCGACGACCAGTCGGTCAAGGACTACTATTCATACCTGCAGACCTGGCAGTTCGGCACCATAAAGGAAAATTATCTGTTCTCCCCCGGGCAGTTCACGGCCTTCTACGGTTCGCTGGGCGTTTTTCTGATCGTCTTTTATTTCTTTACTTACGTCTGGTTCGCCAAGCACAGAGTGGCGGACCTTTATCCGGTCGAGTCTTACAACGGCTACGTTACCGAGAGGGGCGGCCGGACCGACAATTTCAACTATGCCGTTTTTACGGTCGTTGGCGCCTTCGTTCTTTACTACGGCGCGACCAACCTCATTTTCGGGCAGATCTACTAGGCGGCAGGAGGCAACCATGGGCGATTTGATGAGGTGGCCGGAAATCCGGGATGAAGAGACACAGATGGTACTGAAGCAGGGGCTGGGCGGCTCCCGCTACAAGGATTATGACGCGGCGCCGTACGGATATGTGGTCCACGCATCGATTCCCATCGATCTTTGGGACGCGGTCTTCCTGTCATGGATGTCGCTGAAGGGTCATCTTCAGGGATTGCACGACATGCATCGCACCGAAGTGTTTGCTACCCGGGCCGGCGAGCACGTCTACGCCATATTCATCACCATCTGGACATATCGGGAAACGATGGTCGCCTGGATGGAACATGGGTATCCGGCTGACGAGATGCTGCGGTCGGAAGGGGTGGACGAGGACGATATCGTCGTGACGCTGGTGCGCGACTATTCCTGAGCTTAGGGGAGATACAAGGACTGACAAGATTCGGACAAGAGATAAGCCACAAACGTTAGGAACCAGATGAGCACAGAACCAGGACAACAGCCTTCACCCGGCAACCGGAGCGAAAACGTCTTTCCAGACGCGCTCGAACAGGATTACGAGCGGGAAGACGAGCGCTGGTCCGGGCGCAACCAGTTTTACGACTGGCTCCTGCTGATCGCCATCGGCGTTATCGATCTCACCTGGATGCTGATCGTCTTCTGGCTTGAGCCCGGTATTCGCTAGGGGCGGAGAAGTCCAGATGGTCATCCTGATCATTTACCTCATCACCGGCCTGCTGATCGCGGTAACGCTGATCGGCATATACCTGACCGTGCGGTCGCTCAAGACCGCCGGAAAGGCGCAAAGGGCGGCGCGGCCTACGCAGGGCAGGATGACGCTGCGGCAACGGATAGACCGGTACGAAGGCCCGATAAACCGGGACCTGGCCCTGTTCAACGCGCCCGCGCGCGTGGGCATCGAGTTTTTCACGGCTCTCTGCGGCTTCCCCGGAATGGGCTGGATGATATCCGGCAGGATCCTGGCGGGAATCGTCCTGATGAGCACGGTCCCGATCTTTGTCTGGGCGATCTTCCCGCTGTACCTGTCGATGGCGCAGCCGCTGCTGCCGAGCCCCTTCGTTCCCGTGCAGTATCTGCCCGGGGTGGCGCTGCTATCCGCCGGCAGCCTGGCGGTCAGTCAGTTTCGCGCTTCACGGAGAAGACCCCCCGATCTTATGCCGGAGGAATGACGCATGAGGCTGGGGAAGAAACTGGCAATCGGTTCGGGTGTGGGTATTGGCTTTGCCCTGCTGGGCTTCCTGCCGCTGATCCTGATGACTCTGCCCAATCCCCAGCCGGTGACGATCCCGGAGCTCGCTGGGGAACGGGTCGGCACTTATGTCAACGTTGCTGACAGCATCTACAAACTCTTTCCCTATGCCGCCAACCTGCAGGAATTCCCGGCAGACGCCCTGACGGCAACGCCCGCATCGCACATCTATCTCAAATACCGTCAGCTCGACGATCTCGATTCCTATAATTTGTATAGATGGGATGGCGGCGCTTCCCTGCCGCTGGAGAAAAACACCAACGAGGAAAAGACGCTGGAGCTGATCCCCGAGTCGCAGCTTGAACCGGGCGAATATTTCGTCCAGGCGGCCCGGGACGGCATGTATGGAGGGACCGATTACTTCTATTTCAAAGTCAGTGGCGGGGATTGACGGCATGAAACACGTCCGCAGAGCCTTCCCGGGAATCTTTCTCGCCGCCGTCCTGATCGTCTTCGCGACATTTTTATTCAATGGCAGCCTGCCTGGAACCGGCTACTCCGCCGGAGTGCATGAGATCAACCTGGCGGCCGACGGCAACGTGCTTGCCGGTTCAATGGCGGAAAACGATATCGATTCTTTCCTCCTGGGCCGGGGGTCGATCGTGGTCAAGGCGTCTGAGATCGAGGGAAACCTTTCCACCAGCAGCGACACCCTTCAAATCGACGCCCTCATCAGCGTGGGCGGCAATGAGTACCGCCTAAAAGTCGATCAGGCGATGGCTTCCGACCCACTTGGGCTCCACCAGACCTGGGACGGCGTCGGTATCGACCGGCCTGCTGACGGCACGGACGGCGCAGCCGCGGCCGGCTCCCGGACGGGCGCCGGCGACTCACCGTGGCTATCCGGCGCCCGGGCCGGCTTCATCGCCTACGGTTACGGCAGCCTGACCTGCCACGGGAAGACACTGAGCCTGGGCGTGCCGGTCAGGGTAATGACGATTTCCTCGAGCGGTTTCCCCTGGGACGCAAAGCTGGTGCTCGATATCGGCTTCGAGAACCTGGGACCGATCGAAGGCCTGCCCGCCGGGCAGAAAGACATGAGGATGATGTGGCAACGATACGCGGACGAGATCCCGCAGGAGGTGCAACTGGAAGAGGCCGCGCAGGTCTGCCCCTGACGGGGCGGCCCGTGGCCCTGACGGGGCGGCCCAGGCCCGTCCTCGCCGGGCAGTCTCTAGCCCTGCAGCTCCCCATCCATGGCCCACTGGTCTTTGGGGACGTCGCGGAAGACTATCCAGACATGTGATTTGGGAGTGCCGGCGATGTCGACGAACGCCTCGGTAATCTTGTCAACCAGGGCCTGCTTCTGTTCCTGGCTTCGGCCTTCATAAAGTTTTACTTCGATGAAAGGCATCAGGAATCGATCCAGGGGCCGATCTCTTCGAGCAGCTTCTTCTTGGGCAAAGCGCCGATGAGCTTCTTCCTGATCTCGCCGCCATCGAAGAGGAAGAGCGTGGGAATGCTCAGGACGTCGTACTTGCTGGCGGTCGCCTGGTTGTTGTCGACGTTGAGTTTCTTTACCAGGACCTTGCCGTTCTGCTCGTCGGCGATCTCGTCGAGGATGGGGGCCATGGTCCGGCAGGGGCCGCACCAGGGGGCCCAGAAATCTACCAGAACCGGCGTTGCGGACTGCAGGACGTCGGCTTCGAAAGTGGCATCGGTTACTTCGGTGACGTTGTCGCTCACTCTTCCTCCTTGGGGTGGGTAAGCCAAAAACTTTGGGCGCTATTATAGCCTAGAGAGCGGTAATTGTAACTAGCAGCTGAAATTCCACCGGCAGCCGCCTGGATGACCTGAATCCAGGCCTGCCTAGATCTCCTCGATGTAGCGCGAGACCTCGACGGCGGCAAGCGCGCCTTCACCCACTGCCACCGCCACCTGCTTGACCAGATTGGCGCGGCAATCGCCGGCGGCGAAGATGCCCGGCACGTTGGTTTGAAGGTTCTCGTCGGTAAAGATGAAGTCGCGGCTGTCCATGTCGATGACGCCCTCACAGAAAACCGTGTTGGGGGTTGTGCCTATGTAGAAGAAGACGCCGTCGACCTGGATGCTCGTGCGCTCGTGGTTGTTCTTGTTCTCGACGACGATCTCCTCGACCTTGCCGGTGCCCAGGACCTTCCTGAGATGTGCATCCCAGACGAAATTGATCTTTTCATTTTTCAGCGCGCGCTCCTGCAGGATCTTGTCGGCGCGCAGCTCGGAGCGTCGGTGCACGATGTAGACCTTGCTGGCGAACCTGGTGAGAAACATGGCCTCCTCGACCGCGGCATTGCCGCCGCCGATCACGGCCACTACCTTGTCGCGGTAAAAGGCGCCGTCGCAGGTGGCGCAATAAGAGACGCCCCGCCCGCGCAGCTCGTCCTCGCCGGGAATGCCGAGCGCCCGCGGCTCGGAGCCGGTGGCGATGATTACTGTTGCGGCGACGAATGACTCGTCCTCGGTCTTGACGATGCGGTCATCGCCATCGATCTCGATCGTCGCCACCGGGGCGATCTCCCTGATCTCGGCGCCGAACTCGAGCGCCTGCTGCTTCATCAGCTCCGTTAGCTGGAAGCCCCCCACGCCTTCAGGGAAGCCGGGATAGTTCTCGATCATGTCGGTGGTGGCGGCCTGGCCGCCAGCGGTCGCCTTCTCGAGGATCAGCGTTTTCAGGCGCGCGCGCCCGGTGTATAGCCCGGCAGTGAGGCCGGCCGGCCCGGCGCCGATGATAATCACGTCGTATTTTTCAGACATTCATGCCCTCCGGTGAGATTTGTGCAATTCTATCAGACTCTATATTTTACAGACAGATTTCCTCTCAGGAAGTTTCAGATAGGTTCCTGCCGGATCCATAGATTATATACCTTCAGGTCGGATTGGCCCGGCGTCAACTATGTTTTCCGCAAAGGCGGGAAATAAAAACCTGGTGCGGAACGGCCAGGGACGCGCCCTTCGGGCGCGTCCCTGGATTCCTCTTCATGCAGCCGTGGCCTGCTGCATATGTTTTGTTGCTGTGTACTGCTGCTTACGCGTTCTTTTTTCCTTACGGGGCCGGCGGCGGCGGAACCGTCACGCTGCACTGCCAGGCCGGGCATTCGAAGGTGAGTTCCTTCACGTTGCCCAGGCTCGCGAGCACCGGCTTCTCGTAAGCTATGAGTTCTGTATCAGACAATTCCCATCACTCCTTAAGGTCCCGCAGGCCCGGGATAGTTGTAAGTGCCGTACCATTCCATGCCGGCGCCGTAGGCGGCGGTAGCGTCAGGCACATCGGTCGCCGTCGCGTAGACGTTGGTCGTGAACGAACCCACGGTCACGGGAACGCTGAACTTGACGGTAGCTATGCCGGAATTGCCGGCGCCAATGGTACCGGCGACGACGGGCAGGCCGGACGCCACAACGCCGTTGTTCGAAGGAGCTGCGACGATCATGGTGTTATACGCGGGGCCGTGAGCCGCCTGGTTGACTGTCTCGCAGGAACCCGCGGGCGCCGGGGCGCCGCCGCAGGAGGCGGGATAGTTCAACGGGCTGGGAGGCGCCGGTGCGTTGTTGGTCAGCCTGAAGTTGACAGACAGTAGATTGTTGGTGTAATCAGCGTAACTTGCCCAGAAGACGCTGTCCCTGCTGGCTGACAAGGCGTTGTCGCCGGGCAGCCATTCGGGCTTGACGCCGACGTGCGGCTCGGTGCCGTTCCATACTACCGGCGCGCCGACCAGGGCCAGCCTGCCGGTGTCGTATTTCCAGGGAGCGGTCAGGATAGTCGACTTCGGCCGCGCGTTCGGGCCGGCGATGTTGTCCGGATCGCAGTTGCCGGTCAGGCCTGAGTCGGCCGGGCAATCGTTCGGTGAGGGATCGCTAGGTGAGTTCAGGTGCTGATAAGGCTGAATCGTGGTTGAATCGGTGATCCAGTCGTCTTCCCAGGCGAGCATGCCCCCGTAGAGGACGTTGGCGTTGGTGAAGCCCATGCCGGCGGCTTCCTGCGCCGCCCACGAAGCACGGTAACCGGTCTGGCAGACGAAGACGAGAATGTCATTCTTCTTGATGCTGCCGTCGGCAATCAGCGCGTTCAGATATGACGCATAGTTCGGGTTTTCCTGCATGCGGATATTCCAGAGCGAGGCGTAAGGCACGCCGTCCCAGTGGAAACCGATCCAGTAGGGATCGGAATAGGCTTCCTCGTGGCTGCCGTCGGGATTGGTCCAGACGGGATGGCCTGTATTGGTCACGGTGTAAATAGGAAGGCCCAGTGCGATCTGCATCGGACAGACATCGGCGAGATATTCAAAGGAAGAACGGACATCGATCAGATGGACGTTCGGGGCCACGGCGTTGCCGTGATTGGCCGGATTGGCGATGAGAGCATCGACATCCGTATTCGTGATGATTGAATTGAAGCTGCCCGGGCCAGGTACCGGCGCGGGCGTGAAGCCGGGCACCGGTGGCGGCAGCGGTGTTCCGAGGCCGTAGGCGCCACCCGATGAGATGGGGCCGCTTACGGCAATTACCAGGATAATGATCAGGGCAAACGGCGCCAGCATAAGCATCCTGCGGACGCCAACCCTATTTAGAACCTTCATCCCCAAAACCTCCTGTTTGCGGTATAAGAACCGCCCCCCCGCACTCCCCCCACAAATGCCCCCCACAAACCCCCGGATAAAACCGGTCCCTCGATTGCACTCCACCTGGAGCCCGGCCACCACCTCCCGAAACGCCGATAAGAGTTAATAGATATTCGAATACAATAATATAGTTGTAAAGTATTTTTACAATAATGAATTATTAGGGCATAAATGATTATATTTACCCAGTAGTCCTCATGTCCGCGGCAGGCTGAAGTATGAAAGAATAAAAAAATATAAAGGGGGCGGCCCGCCT
>JAMCPM010000021.1 GCA_023382335.1 Actinomycetota bacterium | reverse complement strand
GTTTGTGGGGCGGGGTCGCCGCAGGCGACCCCGCCCCCATGGTTTATTTATGTAGCAGGCGGCGGCGGAGATTGCGGGAACCACATCTCATCGCCGTTGATGTCCCTGCCGGTGGCATAAAGCCGCACCAGAAAACGCCTGGGCCCGTCGAGGAAATGAAAACGGATCTGCAGATCGCCTGACTGGCCCATATCCAGAGCGGCCAGAGGCGGAGGCAGAGCGCCGGGAATGACGGTAAACGGATTGGTGTCCACTTGTCTTATGGTCACATCTCTGGCGATGCCGTCGCCGTAATTACTGATCCGGAAGAGAACCGTCAGGTTACCATCGAGATAGTCGGCATAACTTCCCCAGTGGACCGAGCCGACCGAGAGCACCAGCCGCGGGCTCAGGCAGGCCGAGATATTGGAGATGCCGGACTGGTTGCCGGCCTCATCCGTGGTCTTCATGGCGAAGTAGAGCGCCCCGGCTGGCGGCAGATCGTTGAGGCGCAGGGTCTCAATGCTTCCGCCTGCCTGTGGAGCGGCGGTCACAGCCACCGGTTCGGCCTCGTGCCAGGTCTCTTCAGTGACGGGCTGTGATGCGTAGCGTATGGAGTACATGGCGGGCGTTCCCTCATTTCCATCGTCGCCCGGCGCCGTCCAGCGCAAAGAGATCGCGCCGTCGCTTCGCCGGTAAGCTTGCAGGTCCTCGACATCGCCGGGAGCGTTCGCGTCCAGCGCCTGCGTCACCATTTGCGGCTGCAGACTGGACTCGGCCAACCCGTCCCCGTTGCTGTCTAGCCCGAGAGTGAAATCGTCGCTTGGCGAATCGGGGCCGACCGTCAGCCGCGCAACCGTACCCGCCGGCAGCTCGACTATTCCGTAATCGAGCAGCACCAGGGTCCCGTTACCCACGTCCGGTAAAGTGACTTTAAGTGGAGTCTGCGCGGCGGACTGCGAGCTTACTTCCAGATGATAAACATCAGCGTTGATACCGCCGGGTATGGCGACGAACTTTCTGCCGGTGGCGGCCACGTCAAGAAACTGCCCCGCCGGAATGGTCTGCTCGAATTGACCGAGGATGTTCTCACCGATGCTTCTGGTGCTGTCGGAGATCTTGACCATCACCGAGCGGTTGACGCTCGCGCCGATAGCGATCAGTTCGCCCTTGAGCCCCTCAAAGCCGTCCCATTCGAGGCCGTCCCAGGCGAAAGGATGCTCCCACTTGTCTCCCGACCAGACCGGGCCCACGGGCGCATCGGCTTCCGGCAGGCCGTTCATCTCGCCCCAGCGGCCGCTGAAACCCAGCCACACGTAGCCGTCGAGGTCGATTGCGCCTGGAAGCGGGACGACCGCGGGCGTGACCAGCTTGCCGAACTCGAGAGGTTCGGTTTCGTCGATGATGGCCGGATTGGGCATCCCGGCAACCGCTATGGAATGCAAGCCGTCTTCGAAGTAATTGGCGTGCGAGCCTTTTCCCACAAATATGAGCGGATGTCCATCACTCTGCCTTACATCGCTCCATTGCCGCATCTTGCCGTAGCCGTGCTGTGAGACCGAAACCCGGCTCGGCGATAAGCCAGCGTCAAGCTCGACCTCGATAAGTTCCCAATCGCCTTCGTGGCTGAGCATGGGATGGTTGTTGAAGTAATAGTTGATCCAGTACTGGATGACGGTGCGGTCACCCAGATGGGCGACCCGCCCATATACCGTCTGCTGATGCCCACCGGCATTGATCAACCGGTTGTACGGCTGCACGTATTGCGTGCGGATGACGCTGTCGAAGGAGGGGTCGGGCAGGTGGGCGCCGCAGATAACACATTTTCCCGGCAGGTCAATATATGAGCCCGCGCCCTGACCTCCGAGAACACCGAGAGACAGGGTCTCGGGAGCGCGCAGAAGTTCAGCGCCGGCTTCCATGAGTGTCGTCCCCGGCTGCGACACCATCACGCCGGCGTCTTCAGGGAAGAAGTCCTCATCGTGATGCATCAGCAACGAAGGCGAGTATCTTTCCATCAGCTGGGCGTCACCAGCAGCGGGAGATAGCATCGCGGCATACACGTCCCAGTTGCCGTTGCGGTTATCCTGCCATACGACTGTATTTCCCTTGATCACCGGGTTTATCTGATCTCCGGGAGCCGTGCAGATGGGCTGCTCGACCCCTGAATCCAGGTCCTTGATGTATATGTTCCACTCACCGACCCAGCGGCCGGTTTCATCAACATGGCCCGAGCGGTTGTCCTGATAGACGATGAGGTTGCCGCTGATGGATGGATTGATCTGGTCTCCGGGGGACTCGACGACCGCAACCCCGTAGGTGTCGGGAACCGTCTGGTAAATATCCCAGGTGGTATTCAGTTCGTTCAGCTTCTGTTGATATACAACCTTGCCGCCACTCATCGACGGATGCTGCCGCGCGTACTTGCCGGCGCCGGTCGAATTCGTGCCGCCGCCCGGCTTGGACAGATAAGTCGTAACAGTGCTGGGAATGTCGTGCAGGACGATGATCGGCTCGTAATACTGGCCGGCGTAGCCGCGCTCTCGCACCCAGACGGCGCCGTCACCCTCGATGTCCGGCCCGTATCTCGAGCCCGAGTAATTCGAGCTGTCCAGGAGCCGCGAGCTGCCGGTGCCGAAATCCACCAGGCGTATGCCGCTGGCGCCGCCGTCATATGACGCGATCACCCGCTGCCCTGACATCCATAGCTGGGAGACGCCATTAGTGACTACGCATTTCTCACTGCCGTCAGCTATGACGTGCCGGCATATTTCGTGGTTCCCGTTCTGCCAGGCTATGGCGCCGCTATCCATGTCGGGCCCGGCAGTGATTCCCCAGGCTATTCCGACCTGCCCGGGATCGCCCCCAAAAAGGTCTTTTTTCATTACGCCTCCGTACGGTGGCAGGGTCGTATCGTTATATACCACCGTGTTTCCATCGAGAGACGGGCTTATCTGGTCGCCGGAGCTTCTGGCCACAGCTATTTCCGTCACCGACCACCCCCAGTTGCCCGCCGGGCCTGGATCTTCAGCCGCGGCGGTTTTAGCATAAGTAAAGTTCCAGCAAACAATGGCAATCGCCCCTATAACTATCAAGATATACCTGAGCCTTAGTAATCGACCCAGGCCGGTCTTTTCCCTCCCCAGGAAGGCTCCCTTGCCCCTGAAAATCATCAGCCTCAACATCAGTTCCTCGCTTCCTCAGCTCGAGCTTCCACTTTTTCACAGGAAATGTCTTTTCGCGGGTATTTCTTCAGGATCCTGAAATTCGCATCACAGGAATGACTGGTTCATACCACCTGCCTTTCCGAGGCGCGGACCAGTAAAGAGGGGAACTGATCAGAGCCGGACACTAACAAAACATTCGCGGATAAAAATCGTCCTATGGATGTATTTACATTGCCTCGGGGATGTATCTTTCATCGCGTAGCGAATCCATCGCTCCGCAGCCGGACCTTCCACAGTTTAAAAACTCCCGCAGAGGCTATGATATTTATATGAACACTCGGGGAAGAGACTGAACGCATGAGCATCGCCAACAAAAAAATCGCCGTATTCATAGCCGCCGGTTTCGAAGATCCGGAACTCGTCAAGCCTGTCGAAGCCTTGAAAGACGCGGGCGCCGAAGTCACCCTCATAGGCCTCACCAAAGCTGACAAGCAGGGGGTCACAGGCAAACACGGCACCATGGTCAAGGCGGACAAGACCATAGATGAAGTCGAGCCTGAGGACTTCGAAGCGCTGGTCATCCCCGGCGGCAGAGCCCCGTCCCATCTGAGGCAGAACCAGAAGATCCTTGATTTCACCCGCAGCATCGACGAGGCGCACAAACCGCTGGCCGCCATCTGCCACGGGCCGCAGGTCCTGGCCTCGGCCGACCTGCTCAAGGGCAGAAACGCCACCAGCTTCTTCACCGTCGCCGCCGAGGTAAAAAAGGCGGGAGGCAGATTCTCGAACAAACCCGTCATCATCGACGGCAATCTCATTACCTCACGCATGCCCAGGGACATTCCCGCCTTTATCGAAGCCGTTTTCGACGCCCTGGATGCAACGGAAGAGGAATCCAGGCGCAAGATCGCCTGATAGCCTCCGCCAAGCTCCTGCAGCTTCTGCAGCAAGCAAGGCCAAACGTAGATCGGAGTAACAATGAGCCCCGACGAACTATTAGTTCAGCCAAAGAAGCGCCTCAACTGGGTAGCCGGGGCCATCATGCTGGGGCTGCTGAACACCTTCGCCGTCGCCACTTATGGAGCCCTCGGCGTATCGCGTAACTACGTAGTCACCGACTCGTTCATGACGCGACTTTTCGGCTCCGATGTCAGCACGACCAATTCCTACTTAAGCGGGATGCCCAGCACGGTCGACTGGCTGTTCATGATCGCGCCGGGCATGGTCATCGGCGGCTTCCTGGCGGCGCTGCTCACCGGCACTATCAACACGAGGTCGGTGCCGCGCCTGTGGAAGAGCCGCTTCGGCGACAGCAAGCCGAAGCGTTTTGCCGCCGCTTTCGCCGGCGGCTTCCTGCTGCTCTTCGGCGCGCGCATCGCCGGCGGCTGCACCAGCGGCCTGGTGTTGAGCGGCGTGGGGCAGCTGGCGGTGGCCGGATTTGTCTTCGGCGCCTCGATCTTTGCTTCCGGCATCGCCACGGCCAAACTCCTTTACCGGAAGCAGGCGTAATGGGCATCTATTTCATAATCGCTCAGGCGGCCACCGACACGGCCGGCGTCGTCGGCGGCACTGACTTTCGCGCCATCGCCCTGGGCCTCCTCACGGGCGTCGCCTTCGGCGCCATCCTGCAGCGTGTCGGCGCCTCCAGCTACGAGCTGATCGTCAACATGCTAAGGCTCAAGGACCTGACCATAATGAAGTTCTTCTTCCTGGCGATCGGGGTGGGCGCGGTCGGCATCTACACCGTCGACGCCCTGGGAACGGCGCACATCGGCATCGCGCCGCTCTACCTGCTGGGCCTCGTCGCCGGCGGCGTCGTCTTCGGCGTCGGCTGGGCCGTCTGCGGCTACTGCCCCGGGACGTCCCTGGTCGCGATGGGAGAGGGAAAAGTGGACGCGGCGGTTACAGTGCTTGGCGGACTGGCGGGAGCACTTACCCTGGCGCTCACCTGGGACTGGATCCGGCCACTTCTCGTCGACCCGCTCAACTACGGGCCCAAGAGCCTGCCGGACATCCTTGGCGTCAGGCCGCTGCTGGTGGCTGTGATCCTGGCGGCGATCATCGTGGCTTTTGTCATCTACCTCGACCGCCCCCAACGCGGCAGCACTTCAAGCACGGGCAAGGCCACTGACCGGCCGGCTGGCACCGCCGCGCCGGGCCAATGATCGCACCGCCGCGCCGAGCCGATAGTACTTGACCTGTTGACTCTCCTATTGTCTTTCGCCGGACCCGGCCTTATAATCGACAATCATAATCAAGGTTGCCTTATTTGGGTGACTGACCTCATCTGCCTCCGCTCGGCTCGCCCTGGAGGAAACGCAGGCAACATGCCGATCGGGGGTGGTTGGTATGTGTCCTTGGAACTGGAATGGCGGGAACGGAAACCTCTGGGGAAGACTCCCCCGCGGCAAAGCTCCTTTTCAAATATATCTGCTGATCGCCTCCGCGCTGCTCGCGGGAATCCTGCTCGTCTCCAGCCTGAGCGGCGCCAACGGACCCAGTGAGTCGGCTACCTTCGGCTCTTCGGCCTCATTTGACGGCGGCGGCGTCCGCTCCGACGGCTACCACGAGCCGGCCGCGCCAGGAACTTCTGCGCAAACCGGCGCCACCGCAATCAGCCCGATTCTCCCCGGCCGGGACAATCAGTTCTCCGATACTCCCGCCGCTCAACTGATCGACGGCGGCGGCATCACCGTCCCCGATCCTCCCGGCGACAACGACCCCGATATCACTGTCTGGCAGGACCGCGCCGACGACGGCTTCATCGCCGGCAACGGCAGCGGACCCATCACCGGCCGGGTCACCGATCCCTGGGGGAACGGCATACCTGGAGTCTCGGTATATACGGATATCGTTCCCTGCTATTCGAGAGGGTGCTCTCAGTTCGAGCCGGCAGCCTATACGGATTCATCGGGATATTATTCGATCCAGCATGTTTCATATGAGTACGATGACTCGGGATGGAACGCTCTGGCCGCGGATTCCTTCGTTCCAAAAACATTCTCCGATCCCTCGGATCTGACCGGCTCACATACTGTCTACTTTTCCGGCCAGATCGGCGGCTCTTTTGCAAACGAGTGGTACAACAACGCAAGATGGACCTACCCGGGCGGCCCGCTTGGCTCGCAACTGGTGCCCGCCGGCTCGTCGAGCGTTGACGCTGTTTTGATACCAAGCACGAACCTGAACGGTGAACTGATCGGGGCCCAATCACCAGAAATGAGCATCTATGTCTACCGAGCGGACAGGCCCGAGCTGGTCTCTTCCCTTTATACCAGCTATCTACCCTCGGGCAACCTGGGCTTTTCCAATTACATGCCGGCCGGCGACTACAAACTGCTGGCGGCGCAGCAGCAAACCTGGAATACCCTCGGCTCATGGCAGAACGGCCCGCTCAGCTCCTGGTTCCAGCTCTCCCGGTCCTGGGAGACGGCGCGGGCCATCCACATCGAGCCCGACTGTTCCTATTCCGTCAGATTCCGGCTGGTCGAGCCGTCAGCGCTCGACGACGCCACCATCCGGGGGAACCTTGTCTATGATTACTGGTACGGATCCGATGCGGTTCCCCAGCAGGGAACACTGGTATCGCTGGTCGATGCCGGCAATCCCGCACATGTCATCGCTACACGGCCGGTCTCGCCCACGAATTTCACCTTCGAGTTTGCCGGTGTCGCGCCCGGCCAGTACAAGGTCAAATGCACCTTTCCCGGCAGCGGGCATGACGTCTGGTACAAGACAGGCTCAAACATCTATCCTTACGGCACCGATGCGGCGTCTTTCGGGGATGCCACCGTCATCTCCACGGGAACCGGGACCCCGGTCATGCCATTCCTGTTCCACTTCACGCCCAGAGCCGCGGATGTGTCTGCCCGGATTCAGTTCTCCGATGGCACCGCGATCCAGAATGCAAGCGTCTATGCCAGGGAGATCGGTTCCACATCTACTGAGGCTTATGCGCAATCGATGGGTGAAGGCATCTTCTGCTTCGGGAATGGCGGCGGCGATTGCGAGGGTTCTTTCGCATCCGGACTGAGGCCGGGCCAATATCAGTTCTGCATTCAGGGTTCGTGGTACACCGGTGACGAATACTGCGATCCTGTAGTCCGCACTGTCGACTGGTACCAGCAGTTCAGCGGCTTAACCATTACCCTGCCGGACGACTTTGGCGAGCCCTTCAGCGCCCAGGGCCGCGTGGTCTACGACGACGGCGCCGGCGTCCCCGGAGCCCAGGTCTCATTCACCCAGGTCGACGGATCGAGAGTGATCGATGTCACCACTGACAGCGATGGATATTACCGAGCCACTCGAGCTGACGGCCTGCTGGCCGGCGAGTATCGTATCTGTGCGCAGGGGGATTTTGGGGAACAGTGCCTCGAGAGCCCCTGGAGGACGGACTATACCCGCTTCCTCTGGTGGTGCCAGGTGAACCAGATCGACGACATCGTCGTACAGCAGACGGTCCATAACAACGCTTATCAATAAGACCCGGCATCGGATAGAATATTTTACGATGCGGAACCCGGGCTACAGAGCGCTACCCCTCCTGATGGCATGTCTCATTGCCACCGCTGTTGTCGCGGTCACCATGACGCAGGCCGGCTGCGGTTCGGGCAGCTCCGGCGAAACCGGCTCAACCAGCACTAAAGCCAGCGCCGAAGACCGGGCCGCCAGGCTTGCCGCCCAGATACAGCTCCGCAATGCCCAGACGGCGCAGGAATCGTATTATTCCCAGAACCAGAAGTACGCGCCGTCTATCGATGCCTTGCGGAAAGGGAACGCGACCGTCAGCCTCAAAGTGGGAATCATCAGCGGAGACCAGACCGGTTACGAGATGCGGGTGACCGCGAACGATTCGGACAGTACGGTCTATATCATCCGCAAGAGCGGCCCGGATATCGAGCGTGTTGACGGCAACGGCAATCCCTGGTAGGAAGCCGGCCGCAGGGGTTCAATTCCGCAGCCGGGGGCGCGCGGCCTAATCGTTCTCTAACCGGTACTTCTTCTTCATGTCGATGATGCGCGCCACCGATTTATTGATCTGATCCTCACCGATCTTCCCCGACTTCACCGCCGTCAGCAGCGCGTCGTAGGCCGCGTTCTCGTTGGCGGCGGTCTGCGCCACCATGACCATGTCGTTTCCCGCGGTGACCGCGGCCACGGCGGCATCGGCCACGCTCATATTGCTGGTGATCGCGCCCATCTCAAGATCGTCGGTGATGATGACGCCGTTAAAGGACAAGCCTTTGCGCAGCAGGTCGGTGACGATCGGTTTGGAGAGGGAAGAAGCCGTGCCGGTGGCATCAAGGGCCGGCACCGAGAGATGGGCCACCATGATCATCGGGGCGTTCTGCTTGATCACTTCCTGGAACGGCGGCAGTTCGCTCGCCTGAATGGTCGCCAGGTCCAGATCGACCGTCGGCAGGGATTCCTCGGAGCTGCCGTCAGCGGAACCATGCCCAGGAAAATGCTTGGGGCAGGAGATCATCGTGGCGTTGTTATAACCGGTGACGGCCTTGCCGCCCAGCTCGGTCACGACTTCACTGTCGGGGCCGAAGCTGCGGCCGTCCATGACCGAGCCCCAGCCACTGCTGACGTCGACGTCCGGCGCCAGGTTCGTGTTGATGCCCAGTTTCTTGAGGTCGCGAGCCGCCGAGGAAGCCTGCTGCTGAGCCGCGGCGGCGCCGGCGCCGCCGGTCATCTCGCCGTTCATGGGCTCGGAATAATAAGGGCCGATGTCAGTGAAGCGCCGGGTGGCGCCTCCTTCCTGATCGATGGCGATCATGAGCTTGGCCGGCTGCTTTGCCTGCGCGGCCGCGGTCTGCAGCGCCGCGTCGAGCGCTGCCACCTGTTCGTGCGAGCTGATGTTGCGGCCGTAGAGGATGACGGCGCCGATATGCTTGTCAGTGATGGCTGAGGTTATCTGCGGTCCGGCCTCGCCGCCCTCGAAGCCGACCATCATCATCTGGCCGATCTTCTCCTCGAGCGTCATGTCCGCGACGATCTGGTCGGTGGAAGAAGCCAGCGGCATGGGTGCGGTGGAAGTATCGCCCGAGTCAGAGCCGGAGTCGTTGCCGATATCCGCGGCTATCTGCGCCGCGCCGGAATCGGCCTGGCCTCGCGCCTTAAGCGCAAACACGGCGCCGCCTGCGGCCAGCGCCAGAACCACGACCACGATTATCCAGAAAAGGGGACTCTTAAAACGGCTCTTGCGGGGCGGTTTGTTGCCGCCGCTTAAGCCGCCACCGATTGCAGCCGATTTATTGCCGGCGCCGATGGCCGGAGCCTTGGCCCGAGCCTTCGCTGCCTTGGCGTCAGCCTTGGCCTGAGCCTTTGCGGCCTTGGCGTCAGCCTTCGCTTTGGCCTTGTTCTCTTTATTGCGGGAATTATTCGATGACGATCTCTTGCCAAAGCGCTTGTCGGTCGCGTAGCGATCGGTGCGCCTGGGGCCGTTTTTTTCCGCCAAAACTCCTCCAAAGATCCAGATAATGAATTAACCCAAATGATTCTATAGGTGTACGTGGGTCAGGTAAAGTTTACGGAATAAAAATACCGGGGCCTCCCGAAGGAAGCCCCGGATTAGCAAGCCCGTAAGCCGGATTCTGTTCTATGCGGCCATCTATCTGGGAAGCGCGTCGCCACGCTCCTCATGCAGCCTACCCGAGGGCCGGGCGAGCAACCCTTAACGCCCTCCTATTTGGCCTTGCACCGGGTGGGGTTTACCTGGCAGACGCGTCACCGCGCCTCCGGTGCGCTCTTACCGCACCTTTTCACCCTTACCCACCAGCGCCGCGGAACGGTGAAGGGACATGACCGTATTCCGAAGGAATACGGATCGTGTCCCGAGCCGTTTCACGCCGCCGAGCGGGCGGTTTGTTTTCTGTGGCACTTGCCTGCGGGTTTCCCCGACTGGGCGTTACCCAGCACCCTGCTCTTTGGTGTCCGGACTTTCCTCTCCGCCAAACTATGCCTGAGGGTACATGATCTCGATCGTGTCCCCCGACTCTTCCAGTCTCCGCCCTAAAGGGAGCCAAAAAGACATGGCGGAGCGGCCGCTCGGCTTGCACTTCTATTTTACCACCAACAGGAAAAGAATCAGTGGGGAATTTCCCTACAGATCCGGCGCCGGCAGCGTCGAGCGCGTTACGCCCCGCGCCTTCTTCTCGCGCCACTCCCTGATCGTCATGTTGATCTCCGCGCCGGTGAGGAAGGTCATGGCGCTGATCCACATCCAGGTGAGCAGGACGATGACCGACCCGAGGCCGCCGTAGATGCTCTGATAAGCGCTGTAGTTATTGACATAAAAGCCGAACGCCAGGGTCGCCACCAGCCACGAGCCTGTCGCGAACACGGTTCCCGGGGTCAGGATCCGCCAGCGCACGCTGCCGCAGGGAGCATATCTGTAGGTGCTCTCGATGCCGAGCACCGCCAGCACGACGATCGCCGGCCAGCGGACGCGGTCGAGCCACAGCCCCGCGGTCAGATTGAATCCCTGATCGTCGGAGAGGGCCGAGACCACCATCGGCGCCACTATCGCCATGGCAAAAGCCGCGATCAGAAACAGCGATGCGATCACGCTCATGACCAGCGCCCGCAGCCGCACTTTGAGCCACGGCCGCGTCTCCTTGAAATCGTAGATGCGGTTGAGCGAACCGATCAACCCGGCATAACCGTTGTTCATGATATAAAGGGTGCCCAGCAGTGAAAGCAGAAGCACCGGGATCGACTGCCCGCGCGAGACCGTCCTTCCAAGCATGCGGTTGAAGACGGTGAGGACGTCGCTGGGAAGCACTCCCTGCAGCTGGCCGGTGATCTGCTGATCGACGTTTTCGATGGGGAGGAATGCCAGCACGGTGACGATGAAGATCAGCAGCGTCGGCAGCGCCAGGAAGAAGTTATAGGCGATCATGCCCGCCAGCCCGGTGCAGCCGTCGGCGCGAAGCCACTGTATGAAGTTCCAGAGCGATTTCCCCATAACGGGAGTATTCCCGCTTTGTGGGGAAACATCCTTTAGTTGTCTCGCTGATCCCGGGCCGGGGCTTTGATGGGCTCAGGCGCCAGGCTCTGCGCT
The DNA here is from genome assembly GCA_023382335.1 of Actinomycetota bacterium. Lineage (GTDB taxonomy): Bacteria > Actinomycetota > Thermoleophilia > BMS3ABIN01 > BMS3ABIN01 > JACRMB01. The sequence continues at coordinate 6,691 of JAMCPM010000021.1, read as the reverse complement.
TCGGCCGTTACTTCACGGGCATCCACATGAACCTCGGGCAGCCACTGCAGCCAGCGGGGAAACCACCAGTTGGCCTTCCCCAGCAGTTCCATGGTCGCCGGCACCAGGATCAGCCGCACTATGCTCGCATCTATTAGTATGGCGACGGCAAGCCCGAAGCCGAACTCCTTGATGACCCGCTGCTCCCCCAGCACAAAACTGCCGAAGACGGTGATCATGATGGCGGCGGCGGCGGTGATGACGCGGGCGGTGCGGCTCAGGCCCTCGACGATCGCCAGGTTATTGTTGCCGGTGAGGTCATATTCTTCCTTGATGCGCGAGAGCAGGAAGACCTCGTAATCCATGGACAGCCCGAAGAGGATGGCAAACAGCATCATCGGCGCAAAACTCTCGATGGGTCCGGTGCTGCCGACTCCCAGGTAACTGTCGCCCCATCCCCACTGGAATACCGCCACCAGCACGCCGTAGGCGGCTCCGATCGAGACCATGTTGAGCACGACCGCCTTGACGGGAATCAGGATCGAACGGAAGACGATCATTATCAGGAAGAAGCTCAGCGTCAGCACCGTGCCGATGAACAGCGGCAGCCGGTCGGTAAGCACCTGCGAGATGTCGTCGAAGCTGGCGGTGAGCCCGCCCACATGGGCCTGCACATTGGTGCCGCCGGTAGCTTCGGGCAGGATCTGTTCGCGCAGGCGGTGGATGAGGTCGACGGTACCCTCGTCCTGCGGGGAAGACTTGGGAATCACCTGCATGATCGCTGCGGTGAAATCCTGGTTGGGAACCGCCGGCGTGGCGAAGGCAACGCCGTCATCGGCCTGCGCCGCCTGCTGCACCTTCTGCAACACCTGAAGATCGTCCTTGCCGGCGATCTGCGCCGCCACCAGCAGCGGACCGTTGGAACCGGCGCCGAAGCCCTCGGCCTCCAGGTCGTAAGCGCGGCGGGTCGTGTCGCTGGTAGGCCTGGCGCTGGCGTCAGACGAGCCCAGGCGGATGGAAAAGACGGGAATCGCCAGGACGAGGACGATCACCAGGCCGACGATGAACGCCGGCCAGGCGTGGTTCTCGAGCACCTTGCCCCAGCGGTACCAGATTCCCTGCTCCTCACGGCGCTCCGGTTTGTGACCGGTGCCGGGAATCCGCAGGCTGTCGATCCTCTTGCCGACGAAGCCGAGCACGGCCGGCAGCAGCGTGACCGAGGCCAGCATGGTGACGGCAACGACCGCCGCGGCGCCGATGCCAAGCCCCTGGATGAAAGAGATCTTCATCAGCACCATTCCCAGCAGGGAAATGACCACGGTCGCGCCGGCAAAGATGACGGAGCGGCCGGCGGTGTTGATGGCGACGACCGTCGCCTGCCGGGGAGCCATGCCTTCGTTCAGGCTCTGGCGATAACGGGTGACGATGAAGAGCGCGTAGTCGATGCCGACGCCGATGCCGATCATCGACGCCAGCTCGATGGTGAAATTCGGAAGGCTGAGGAAGTGGCTGAAGAGTGTTACGGAGCCGACGCCGATGCCGATGCCGAAGAGCGCCGTGACGATCGGCAGCCCCATGGCCAGCACCGAGCCGAACGCCAGCAGCAGGATGATTATGGCTGCCACGACGCCGATGATCTCGGTGGCGCCGATGTTGGGCTGGCCGGCAAAGAGCTCGCCGCCGAGCTCGAACTGGATGGACTGGCTGTTGGCGCCCACGACTATATTTTTTATAGAGGTGAGGGTAGCCGCCTGCTTCTGCGTCTGTTCGTTGTTGTCATCGAACTGGATGACAACCCGGGCGATATGCCCGCTGGGGCTCAGCTGGGAGGCGCCTTCCTGGGAATACGGACCGACGACAGCCGTGACGTGCTGCACCTGGGAAATGCGGCTGATGACGCTCTCTACATCGGCCCGCACCGCGGGATCGTGGACGTCCGCTGCCGATTTGAAGACGACGTCGCCCGTGGCTCCCGAGCGCGCCGGGAAGCGCGTCTGCAGCAGATCGAGCGCCGCCTGCGAGTCAGAGCCCGGCAGTTTGAAATTCATGGAAAAGGCGCTGCCCAGCGACTGCGACCAGGCGGTGATGCCGGCGAGCAGGGCCACCCAGACGGCGAGCACCAGCCAGCGTTTCCGGAATGAGAAGAGTGCGATTCGGGCGAGCATGGTTGTCTATTCTAGCAAATCGCCGATTGAGTGGGCCGCCAGCTCGGCTGCGTCAAAGCAGCTGCCCGGCCAGCTCGGCCGCCGCCCGCAGGGCGTCGTCGCGGATATGGGCGTAGCGATGGGTGACGGTGCCGCCCCTGTGGGTGAGCAGCCTCTGAACGATCTGGAATTCCACTCCGCGGGAGATGAGATTACTGGCAAACACGTGCCGGAGGCCGTGCAGCGGCCGGAAGTCCCGCGGCAGGCCGGCTTCCCGCTTGATTGCGTTTACCTGAGCGCGTATGTCTCGGCGCTGCCCGCCGTCTTTGCCGGGGAAAACGTATGCGCTGCCGCCGGCGTTGCCACCTCTGGTGCCGCTGCCGCAACATTTACCGCAACCGTCGCCGGCATCGACCCGCCAGTCCTCGAACAGCGACCGCGCCTGACTGCTCATGGGAATGATGACGTCCCGGCCGCCCTTCGGTTCCCGAAGCAGGATGTTGTTTCGATGGAAGTCGAGGTCTGACCACTTCAGGCGAAAGATCTCGCCGCGCCGCATGCCCGTGAACAGGACCAGTTTCATCATGGCGGCGCCGGCGGCGTAGCGTGTGCCGGCTGAAAGATGATGGTCAATGACGCGAACGAGACGCGCCAGCTCTTCTTCGGTCAGATCCTCGGTCTTCTCATTGCTTACGCGGGGCAGCTGGATTTTGAACCGCGGCCCGGCGCATAAGTCACGTTTAACGCCGAAATTCACGATGCGCCGAAGCAGCTCCAGGGCGTTGGCGACCGACTTCGGCGACTTCCCTTTCATTGCTACCAGCTTCAACCGGTCGACATCGAAGGGCGTTATCTCTGACGGTTGCCTGACGCCGAACAGCTGCTGCAGATGAGCGTTATATATGTCACGGTAGACGCGCATGCCTTTGAGGCCTGGGTTGGCGGCCTGGTATTCGTCCCACAGGCGAGCCACGGTCCAGCTGTCTTCCCCTGCCAATTTGCGCTTCGCCCGGCTCGCTCCACCCCTGCCATCCTGCCCGACTATATAGTAGACTCCGGCATCATCTGAGCCGTATTCCCTGTCTTCGTTCATGATGACCTGGAACGGCTAGACCTCTTCCATCAGAAGAACTCCTTGGCCCCGACTTCCAGCCGGAACTGGCTGGAGATGAAGGAAAAGACGCCACCCATCTCCCGCAGGAAGGGCTCGACTCGCGCTAGCACATGCGCCTCAAGCTGCCGCTCGGAGAATTCGTCGCCAAGCTCCAGGAAATCGAACGTGTATTCATCGCGGACGGCAAGCTTGGCCTGGTTTCGAACTTCCTCCGGAAGCGTCTGGTCGAAGTTGACCTGGTTGAGCAAGGTTTTTTCGTAGGTCTGGTTGTCGATGTGGTGGATGAGGACGCTCTTGGTCCACCCGAACTTTCGCGTCATGCGGATGTAAAACTCGCGCTGAAGATCGTCTTTGCACTTCTCGAAAATGACGATATTGTGTGACCAACCAATTTCTTGCACCATCGGTGCAAGTTTTTGATTTTCGCAATAGGCGAGATAAATCTTCCTCATACGCCAAATGTTATGAGAAGAGAAGCCTCTGATCCCCGGAAATTCCCTCTGCAGGTCAGCCGCCAGTCTCTCCACTACCGCCCGGCCCCACTTCTCGCGGGCTTGCCGCTCCACGATCATCCGCCCGATATCCCAGTAGAGCGCGATCAGCTCCCTGTTTACCGCCCGCAGAGCCGCGTATTGCGATGACCTGATGCGCTCCCTGATCTCGCCCAGAAGATTGCCGTAAGCGTCCGGAGCCCTTCCGGCTGGGGCGCCCTCGTCATCCTGGATTCTTTCGTTCATTTCTCCTCCTTTTGCCGTGTTTTGGGCCGTGTAAGAGGCCGTGACGACTGCAGAGGAGCGGGGATTACAACGGGAAGCGGTGCAACAGTGGGTGTCAGGAGACTATCACATTCGCCGGACGGAATGTATACAGATTAGAAGACAGGGTGCTGTCTCACGATTAGACGAAAATAAAGTCCCAGCTTGTCAAATACGATGAAGTTATTGTTTACATTTGTAAACTAATAATATACGATGCGGACATGGACCTTTTCGGCAAACTTCGAACAAAAATCCTTTCTCTCTTCTTCCTCAACGAGGATAGGGATTACTACATACGCGAAGTCGCCTCAATCGTAGGATCTTCGCCTCGTGGCGCCCAAAACGAGCTGGTCAAGCTCGAAAAAGAGGGAATCCTGAAATCGGAGATGAGGGGCAAGCAGAGATATTTTTCAGTCAATCTTCAAAACCCGTCTCACGACGAGATGCGAAGCCTGATATTAAAAAAATATGGTGTCCCCCATCTCATCGGGAAGCAACTCGCGGATATGGCCCACATAAAAAAAGCATTTATATACGGCTCTTTCGCCAAGGGCGAGGAGGATTTTTCCAGCGACATCGATTGTTTCATCATCGCCGATGGAAAGATCGATTATGAGCTGCTGAATTCCAGGATGTCCAACCTTGAAGAACAGTTCCGGCGTGAAATCAATATGGACATAATGACTGAAACTGAGTATAGGAAGAGGCTCGCCGCTAATGATCCGTATGTTTCTGCGGTCGAGGACGGCGATAAGACCTACCTGCTGGGCGAAGGCGTGGACAGATGACGAGGTTCGACTTCAGTTCAATGCGGTTAGTCTATTTATATAGACTGCCGTCTATTATTTTAGACTTGAATCAATATTGGAGTTACAATTCGTCTTCGCTACGAGGCTTTGCGTCTTTGACCTTGCTCATGGCACGTTCAAATTTGGCCCGATCGCCGCGCTTGGCGCGTTCATCCAGGTACTCTACGGTCATAAGAGCAGATAATTTTTCTGCCAGCGCCGTGGTGATGATCTGATTGATTGAAACATTTTCCTTCTTGGCCATTTCCCGAACGCTCTTGTGAAGAGACTCGGGGATACGCAAGCTGATCGTGCTCATGATAGACCTCCTATGATTTCCAAAAATTCTTTGGGTGTTACTACCTGTATTCCAAAATGCTTCGATGGTGAAAAATCACGAATGTTATAAGTCACAATGAATTCGCACTCTGATTCCACCGCCAACTCCAGAATATGATCGTCCTCCGGATCCCGCAGAATCGGCCTCCAGAGGAAGTGAATCTGACGCTTTTCTCCAATCCCGCATATGTAGTCGAGGATATCGTCGATGTCAGCATGAGTTAACCCCAGCTCCCGAGAACTTCTTTTTGCGACTTCCTCGTACTCGATAATAAGCGGCACCGAAATGTTGATATCAAACTTGCTCCCGCCCAACATCATCAACAACCGATAAGATGCCCCCCGACGCGAGCGAAGGGCAGAGATAAAAACGTTTGTATCAATCACGATCTTTCTCTTCATAACGGTATCATATATAATACCGTGAGTTTGTTCAAGAGATTATTTTCTTCTCGCTAGTTGAGGAACCGATTGAGATTATTGCGTGAGGATGCTGTTGCCCATGCTATGATCTTTTGCCTATAATCCAAGCTCGGGCGTAATGCCCACTATCTCCTGTCGGAGTGGCGGAATTTGGTAGACGCGCTAGGTTGAGGGCCTAGTGAGCCAATGGCTCATGGGGGTTCAAGTCCCCCCTCCGACACCAAGATTATTTTTGACCCAGGCTCGCCCTGAGAGCTTATTTATTGAGAAGTGAGAAAGACCACTCACAGATCTGAAGCGGTCAATATTTCCTTTATCTGAGCGGGCGTACCGCCGACAACGCAGATCAGAATGAGGCCGCTGAAAGAAAGTGCGAAAGATTTTTTAACACAATGGGAATTCACCCTAAGCTTGCGATGAATTGTTTTGTGTGGTTAGGTCTGCAGCCGAGTGCGGTGCCGTAGTTCTTCGACCAAAAAAATTCTAATTAGTAATCGATATCAATATGAGCAGAAACAATTTCAAGAATCTTTATTGCTTGTCTCGCCTGTTTGACCGATGGTTTCCTTGCCCAGCTCGCAGCTGCATAACCACTCAGTGTTAGAGCAATTCCGGATTGCCACTTTTGTAATTCTCTAGTTTCGATGCCCCATGCGTGAATTCTTAACCAGGTGTCCCCATCCAACTTCATAACTCTTGATATTATTTCCATGTCTTCAAAATCGATTTGTTGATTGTTTGACGCATCATCAATATTTTCTGCCTTGGCTTTTTCTCGAAATTCATTCTTCAGACTGTCGGGAACATCCAATCTCATCGCTTTGATACCATCCCAGCACTCCTTTTTTTTGCACCATTCGGTCACATTTCTTTCACCCGCACTTTTAATAATCTTGTCGAAGATGGCCGGGCACCAAATATCCACTACTTCTTTAAGTCCTTCAGATATTTCCTGCTTGTCCCAAACTCTAATAAAATCAACGGAGTCATCAAAACGCCAACTAAGGTACGCGATAGTATGAATCGCCCCGGGTTTCCTGGAGGCTCCATCTTTTGAGAGGATGGAGTCATGAACACACGAAAGCGGTATCCCAAAGAGTTGAAGGAACGAGCAGTACGGATGGTGCTCGATCACGCGGAGGAGTA
>JAMCPM010000020.1 GCA_023382335.1 Actinomycetota bacterium | reverse complement strand
GGGGTCGCCTGCGGCGACCCCGCCCCACAAACGAAAGGGGAAAAGTTTGAAGCCATCGGGTTTTCGAGGCGCCTGCATCGGCGCTCTGATCGTTGTGCTCGTGTTTTCGATGACCGCGGCTTTTTTGACGATCGCGGCATATATATACGGAGCTCTTCTGGGCATTGCTCCGGAGTTTCCCTTCATCCTGACAGGCCCCTTTATCGCGGGAGCCGGACTGGTGCTGGCGGGGTCTCCATTCGCGCTTAGGGCCCTCAATGAATCGGAAGGGATTTCTCGGATGAGCCTCAACGCGCGGGGCGTGGCGGGCGCCGCCGCCGGATTATCATCGATGGTGCTTGTCTGGTTATTGGTGGCCCCGGCGGCAAATATCTTCGACTGGCCGGGGATGCTCTACTTTATGCAATTAGTTATGCCGGGAACCGCAGCCGGCACCGCTCTGGGAATAGCCGGCACCATAGAGGCAGAAGCCGCGGCCAGGGTCGCGTTCACACTGGCGGCGGCTTTCCTGATAATGATCGCTCTTCCCTTTCTCCCCCTTTGGCTGGCAAAGAAAGATTTTGAGGCCGAGGCTTACCGGGAGGCCGGGCGGTATTTTCAACTGCCGGCGAACCTCTCTTTCACCATGGCTGACGAGGGGCCGGCAGATGGGTTGCTCCAGGCCAACGTCCGCTACCGCCTCACCGGCTCGGCCGATGACGGCGGCCGTTCGTACTCGGTCAATGTGCTTGGTGAGCGCCGGCGTTATTCGATCGGCATCAGGGAAGTTTACGCCTACGTGCGAGTCCCGGCCGCCGACTACGCCTTCGCCGGGGACTGGGGCAGTCTTGCCGAAAACCGCGAGGCGCAAAAAGTCGCCCTCGACCTGGCTCGCTCTTATTGCCTGGTCCCGCTGAAGATTACTTCGATCGATGACGGAACATCAGCAGGGGCGCAATCGATAAAGATGCAGGGAGATGGGCTGGAAGTGACCGTCCGGCCGGTCGGAGGCAGGCCGCCCTCGCTGATCGACATCGCCTTCACGGCGCCAGGTAAAGGATTCGCCGCCTCAACGGAGTGAACGATCCCTGTTTTGGATTTGGACCGGCAGCGTTTAGACTGATTCCGGAACATACCGATGCTGCCGTTCAAGGACAACATCCCAACCGAGCGCTTCCCCATCGTGACGGTGATAATCATCGCCATCAACGCCGCCGTGTTCTTTTACGAACTCAGCCTGGGCGCAGCCGGTAAACTCGATGACTTCTTCACGCAGTACGGCATGACCCCTTACGAGATAACCCATGGGGTCTCGACCGTGCCGCGAAGCATTCCCGTTTATCTGACCCTGATCACGGCGATGTTCCTGCACGGAGGCTGGCTGCATATCGGCGGCAACATGCTCTATCTCTGGATCTTCGGGAACAACGTCGAGGACACCATGGGCCGCTTCCGCTTCATCTTCTTCTACCTCGCATGCGGCGTGCTGGCCGGCCTGGCCCAGATCGCCGTCGATCCTTCCTCGATTGTCGTCAACATCGGCGCCAGCGGCGCCATCGCCGGGATCCTGGGAGCTTATCTGGTCCTTTTCCCGAGGGCGAAGGTCACGACGCTTATCTTCCTGGTCGTGTTTATCACCGTGGTGCAGCTGCCGGCGGTGGCGGTGCTTATCTTCTGGTTCCTGTTGCAGCTGTTCTCGGGGGTCATCGGCATGAGCGCGAGCGGCGACAATGTAGCCTATTTCGCTCACATCGGCGGCTTTCTCGCCGGGCTCCTGACCATCAAATTGTTTACCCTTGGCAAGCATAAGGTTCACATTAAGAGAGGCTACATGTAGAATGGACACAGTGGCCCAGCCCGAATAAAAATGCCTCGAATATCAGGGATTTTTTTCCTTCGATCAGGCCGTCGTCGACGGCTCTGTATCTTGCGGGGTGTTTCGGCGGTGTGATATACTTTTTCAAACTGCGAAGTACTCTCGGAGTGGGTTCAAGACCCACTTCTTTTTTGCTTACTTGCAGTGAATAAAGCAGCCAAAATAGAAGATATCGAGCAGACTTTATCGCAGGTTATACCTGAGGTTGATGTCGTTGATGTCGAGGTTGCAGGGGGCCGTGGAAACCCGATTTTGAGGGTTTTTATCGACCATCCCGAAGGAGTCAATCACGAGCTTTGCATGCAGGTGACGGCCCTCTTGGACAGCTACCTGCAGGACCATACGGTCGAGGTATCCTCACCGGGTCTCGAAAAACGGCTGCGCAAGCCCGAACATTTTCGGGCGGCGGCCGGACAGAAGATCAATGTTAAGACATTTGGCCCGGTGGAAGGAGAGCGAAACTTCACCGGTTTTTTAATCTCGATAGACGAGCGGGAGCTGATCCTGGAAATGGATCAGGGCAAGCGGATGAACATCCCGGTCGAAGCGGTGGCAGTGGCCCGCACCGTGTTTGAGTTCGGCGGTCAGAAGAAGCCGCAAAGAAAGAAGCCGCAGAAAAAGAAGCGGCGCAAGCGCGACTGACGCTCCGGTTTGTTCCGGAGCTTGAATGTTCGATTAAAGGAGTCCAGATGAGCAAAGAGATTGTAGAGGCCTTAAGGCTTCTGGAAGAAGAGAAAGGGATCAGCTTTCAGGTGTTGCTGACTGCGCTCGAGGACGCCCTTCTTTCCGCCTATAAAAAGACGCCGGGGGCTGTAGAACACGCACGGGTCGTGATCGATCCGGACAGCGGAGAGATCAGCATCTATGAATTGATCCTGCCGGAGCGTCCAGCTTCGGTGGTGGCCGCCGAGGCCGCGGCAGCAGCCGCGGCTGCTGCAGGCGAGAACTCCGACATCGAGACCGCTGAGGACGCCGAGGCAGAGAACGCCATGACCGGCGAAACCAGCATCACCCTCGACACGGGAGAAACCGTGGAGCTCGAAGGGGAAGCCGCCGAGGCCGGTGAGGCCGCGGCGGCAGCGGGTCAGGCCGCCGCCGAGGAGCCCGAAGAAGAAGAATTCGACCTCTCCATGTATGACGAGAGCGAGATCGAGAAGATCAAGCTGGAAACGCCTGAAGATTTCGGACGCATCGCGGCGCAGACGGCCAAGCAGGTCATCTTCCAGAGGATACGCGAAGCCGAGCGCGACATGATGTACGACGAGTATCAGGGCCGCAAGGGCGAGATCGTCACTGGTATCGTTCAGCAGAGCGACCAGCGCTACACCCTGGTCGACCTCGGCAAGGTCGAGGCGCTGCTGCCGGAGAGCGAGCAGGTCGACAACGACCGCTACGTCCACGGCTCACGGATCAAGGCGGTCATCGTCGACGTGCGCGATCACACCAAGGGTCCGCAGGTAATAGTCTCGCGCCGCAGCGACGAACTGATCCGCAAGCTTTTCGAGCTGGAAGTCCCCGAAGTGGCCGACGGCCTGGTGGTCATCAGGAACGTCGCCCGCGAACCGGGTTACCGTTCCAAGATCGCAGTCGAGTCGAGGGAAGACGGCATCGATCCGGTCGGCGCCTGTGTCGGTCCGCGGGGATCCCGCGTCCGCATGGTTGTCAGCGAGCTTGGCGGCGAGAAGATCGACATCATTCCTTATAACGATGAGCCCGCGCGCTTTGTCGCCAAGGCCCTGAGCCCGGCGAAAGTCCGCGAGGTGCTGGTTGATGATGAGGCAATGTCTGCTACGGTTGTCGTTCCCGATGATGAGCTTTCGCTCGCCATCGGCAAGGAAGGGCAGAACGCAAGGCTGGCCAACAAGTTGACCGGCTGGCGCATCGACATAAAAAGCGAGAGCCAGATGGCCGAGGAGGAGGACTCCATGGCTTTCTCGGATGAGGAAGTCGAGGAGCTCGCCGGCCGCTGCTGCGCAGTGACCAAGACCGGCAAGCGCTGTCCCAACGCGGCTCTGCCGGGCACCAGGTACTGCGGCATTCCCGCGCACCAGAAACTCTCCGAGCAGGAGGGCGACGTGCCCGAAGCCGAGGGCGAAGAAGCTCAGGAAGCCGAGGCCGCGCCGGCTGAGGCCGAAGAGACCAGCGGCTCGAGTTAAACAGCCTTGGCCGGGCGAGGGCATGTCCCGCAGCGGATGTGCGCGGGCTGCGGCAACAGGTTTGCCAAGGCGGCCCTGGTCCGCTTTATTGTGGATGAGAGCGCGGCCGGCAGGGAGTTGATCCTGGATGTGACTTCCAGCAGCCCGGGCAGAGGCGCTTATGTATGTCCCCGGCTGGAATGTCTGGACAAGGCGCTGGAGCGGAAATTTCTGCAGCGGCGACTGAAGGCGACTGGCGAATCCCTGCAACTTAGAGAGGAATTCGTCCGTTTGATCGAAGAACGGTTACATTAAATCGGAACGCAAATCGCGCTCCTTTGGAGTGCGAGGTGAAGATATGGCAAAGAAACGTGTATACGAAATAGCAAAAGAAAATGATTTGACCAGCGCTCAGGTGGTCGAGAAGCTTCGGGCTGCCGGTATCGAGGTCAGCGGCAGCCTTGCCAGCGTCGATGCCGAGGCCGCGGGCAAAGCGCTCGCGGGAGGTTCGGCTCCGGCAGCGGGCAAGAAGCCGGCCGGCAAGAAAGAAGGCGCCAAAAAGGCGGATAGCAAGCCGGCCGCGAAAGCTCCGGCCGCGAAAGCTCCAGCAAGCGCTCCAGCCGCTAAAGCACCCACAAACGCTCCGGCCGCCAAAGCACCGGCTGCCGCACCGGCGGCGAAAGAACCAGCCGCCGCCAAGGCAGATGGAACTGCTGCTCCGGCTGGTGATTCGGCTGAAGGCGACACCAAGGCCGGCGCCCCCAGGAAGCAGCGCAAGGCTCCAGTGAAGGCGAACAATCTCGGCAAGCGCCGCCGCGTCATCATCGATCCTTCCGCCGCCAAGCGGCGCAGTTTTGTTCCCGCCGGGCGCCATCAGCGCGCGCGCCACAAGGGGCGCAAGGGCGAGGCGACCGCGGTCGCGGAGCGCCAGGAGCAGGTACTGACGCCCGATGCCGACACCGTGGTCAAGATCAATTCCGGCGCCACCATCAAGGACATCTCGGCGGGGCTGGGCATTTCCACCTCAGAGATCATCAAACGTCTCATGAGTTACGGCGAGATGGCGACGATCACGCAGTCTTTGAGCGATGAAGCCATCAGCACGCTGGCCGACGACCTCGAGCGCAAAGTCGAGATCGTGCACGCCCAGGACGAGGAGGCCGCGGAGGAAGTCGTTGACAATCCTGAAGATTTAGCACCCCGCGCCCCCGTTGTCACCATCATGGGCCACGTCGATCACGGCAAGACTTCGCTTCTCGACGCAGTACGCGAGACTGAAGTGACCGCGACCGAGGCCGGCGGCATCACCCAGCATATCGGCGCCTACCAGGTCACGCACGCCGGCAAACGCATCACCTTCCTTGATACTCCAGGCCATGAGGCCTTTACCGCCATGCGCGCCCGGGGGGCAAAGGTCACCGACGTGGCCGTGCTGGTCGTAGCCGCCGACGACGGCGTCATGCCGCAGACGATTGAGGCGATCGACCATGCCAAGGCCGCGGGCGTTCCCATCGTCGTTGCGGTGAACAAGATCGACAAGCCGGAGGCGAATCCGGAACGGGTCAGGCAGGAGCTCACCGAGTATGGTGTCATCCCCGAAGACTGGGGCGGCGACACCGTTTTCGTCGACGTCAGCGCCAAGAAGAAGATCGGCCTCACCAACATGCTGGAGATGATCCAGCTGGTGTCGGAAGTGCAAGAATTAAAAGCCAATCCCAACGCTCCCGCGAGCGGTGTGGTCATCGAGTCGAAACTCGATCCCGGCCGCGGCGTCGTGGCGACGGTCCTGATCGACCGCGGCACCATGCATGTGGGCGACGCCATCGTCGCCGGCGAGGCTTCGGGCAAGGTCAAGGCCATGAGCGATTACAAGGGAAGGCCTCTCAAGACCGCGGGGCCCTCGGTTCCGGTCGAGATCCTCGGTTTTGACGTGGTGCCACAGGCGGGCGAGACCTGCCGCGTGGTCGAAGACGAGCGCAAGGCCCGCACCATCGCCGGGCAGCGCTCGGACCGCATCAAGGCCGAGATCCTCGCCAAGCGCCGCGCCTTCACCCTCGACGACGTCTTCGCCAAGATCAAGGAAGGCGAGGTCAAGGACCTCAACCTCATCATCAAGGCCGACGTGGCCGGATCGGTCGAGGCGCTCGAAGAGGCGCTTCTGCAGATCAAGCATGCCGAGGTCAAGATCAACATCATCCATACCGGCGTCGGCGCCATCAACGAGTCGGACGTCATGCTGGCGGCCGCCTCGCAGGCGATCGTGCTCGGATTCAACGTGCGCCCCAGCTCCGCTGCCAAGACCGTGGCGGACCTCGAGGGCGTTGACGTGCGCACTTACAGCGTCATCTACAAGGTCACCGAAGACGTGAGGGCCGCTCTCATCGGCATGCTGGAACCGACTTATGTCGAGGAGGAACTGGGCGAGGCCGAGATCCGGCAGACCTTCAAGGCATCCAAGATCGGCACCATCGGCGGCTGTTATGTTACCCGCGGTAAGGTTACCCGCAACGCCCAGGTTCGCCTGGTGCGTGAGGGCACGATCATCTGGCAGGGCCAGCTGGCGTCCCTCAAGCGGTTTAAAGAAGATGTCCGGGAAGTCGAGGAGGGCTACGAATGCGGCGTCCTGCTCGAAGGATATAACGACATCAAAGAAGGCGACGTCCTTGAGTTCTTCGAGACGAAAGAAGTTGCAGCAAGCTGACGGTTATGTCGGAATCCTGGCGGCGGACATCCACTTCCCGGAGAATGGTTCCCTCAAGGACAAACGCCGGGATCTGCGCAGCCTGAAGGCCGGTCTGGCCCGCCACCTGGGGGCCTCGGTGGCTGAAGTCGGCTATCACGACCTCTGGCAGCGGTCCCGCATCATCCTCTCCCTTTGCTCCCGTTCCGATCAGGAGACCCGGCGCGCCCTCGATATGGCCATTCGTTATCTGGAGCGGCGCGATTACCATTTTTCAGCGGTGCACCGCGAGATAATCAAGGTCGAAGGGGAAGGTGACTGAAATGGCGGGACAGAGAATGCGCCGTATCAACGAAGCTGTCCGTGAAGTCCTGAGCGAAGCCATAACCGGCGGGCTCAAGGATCCGCGCATCGGTTTCGTCACTGTCGTCAGTGTTGACACGTCACCCGACCTCAGGTCAGCCAAAGTATATATCAGCGTGCTCGGAGACGAGGATCAACTCGAGGATTCACTTAAAGGGCTGGAGCACAGCCGCGGTTACCTGCAGTCGCTGCTCGGCAGCCAGCTGGCGATGAAGAGAACGCCGCAGCTGAGTTTTCTGCGGGACGAGAGCATCGAGCGCGGTCTGCGCATCGAGAAGATCCTTAAGGAAATGGAAGAGCAGTAAACGGCCGCGCCAAATTGAAAGACACCGATCGGGAGCCTGCCACGACTGATGATTCCAAATACCTGGCGCCTGCCTGCGGCGTATTGCTGGTTGACAAGCCGTCAGGAATGACGTCCCACGACGTAATCGACCGCGTCCGCCGCTTTACCGGCATCAGAAAAGTCGGCCACGCGGGCACGCTCGATCCCTTTGCCACCGGGCTTCTGATCGTGCTGGTGGGCAAGGCGACCCGGCTCTCCTCATACTTTACTTCACTTGACAAGGAATACCAGGTTGTGGTGCAGTTCGGGTCTTCCTCCACGACCGGCGACGTCGACGGCGAGATAACGGCGGCGGACTCGCCACCGCCGGTCACCACAGAGGCGCTGCGCGCCAAGCTACCTCGATTCACAGGAGTTATCAAGCAGAAGGCGCATGCTTATTCCGCGGTCAAGGTGGGCGGTGAGCCGCTCTATCGCAAGGCCAGAAGGGGCGAAGAGGTCGAAGCCCCGGTGCGGGAGATAGAGATCGGGAGCATCTCTGTCGACTCTTTTGATCCTCTCTCGCAGCGCGCGGTGCTGACCGTCAGCTGCTCCAAGGGCACTTACATCCGTCAGCTCTGCGAAGACATCGCCGCCGGCCTCGGAACCGCCGCTTATGCGGCCGAACTCAGGCGCACGCGCAGCGGCGAATTCAGCGTTGACGCGGCTGCCAGCCTCGAAGAACTGGGCGATGTGCCGCGTGAAAAGCTGCTGGCGGAGACGAACCCGTCTTTTATTTCCTGTTTGGGTGCGCTATATTTCCTTCCCGTGAGGGAATTGGACGAAAAGGAAGCCAGGGCGGTCGCTTCCGGACGAGGAATCAGCGGCAGCGAGGACCGGCCGCTGCGCCTGGCTCGGGATGGCCGGCTGCTGGCGATCTATGGACCCGGAGAAGTTTCGGGGCAACTGCGGCCGCTGGTGGTGCTGGCGTGAGGGTCTACCGTGAAATCGATGAAGTGCCGGCCGGAAAACGCGTCGTGGCCATCGGCACGTTCGACGGTGTCCATATCGGCCATCAGAAGATCATCGGCGATGCGGTTGCCGCGGCGAAGGCAAACGGCGCCCGCAGCATGGTCATGACCTTTCATCCTCACCCGCTGTCAATCATCGCTCCCGATCATTGTCCGCCGATCCTGACTCCGCTCAATGTCAAGACCGACCTCATCAGCAACCTAGGAGCCGACGAACTGCTGATCATCCCCTTCACTGAAGAATTTTCGCGCCTGTCGCCGGATGTCTTCTGCGAGATGCTTTTTTCATCGCAGCTGGGCGCTATCCAGGTCATCGTCGGAGACAATTTCCGCTTCGGCTACAAAGCCGGCGGCGATATCAAGTTCCTGGAGGAGTACGGCAAGAAGGTCGGCATGAAGGTCGTGGCCGAGCCGCTGGTGACCGCCGCCGACGAGCCGATCTCTTCCACCCGGATCCGCAACCTGCTTGTCGAGGGAAGGCTTTCTGAAGTGAGGCAGATCCTGAGCCGTCCGCCTTCGACCCATGGCAAGGTTGTGCATGGTGACAAACGGGGCCGGACCCTCGGCGTGCGCACTGCCAATATCGAGGCTCGCGTCGAGTGCATCTTCCCGGGGAAAGGCGTCTACCTGGCCGACCTCTTTATCGGCAACGAGCCTTATGCCTGCCTGGTGAACGTCGGGCAGAACCCCACGTTCTGCAGCACCGACGAGGACAGCGAGGAGAGGATGCGCATCGAGGCGCACATCCTCGATTTCGACCGCAATCTTTACGGCTTCAACGTACGGATCGATTTCCTCGAGCGTTTGCGCGATGAGAAGAAATTTGAAGGCCCGGAGCAGTTGGTGGCCCAGATCAAGAAGGACATCGCCGCGGCCAGAAGCTACAAGGAGTTCGCGGCCAACCGCAAGAAATAAGCCGCCCAAACCTGTCCCGCGCCCGGGGCAACGGCGCGCTGCCCTTAAGCCACGTCTCTCCGCTGCTGGTCGGTTGAGCCGGCCGCCGGCAGTATCACCGAGAAAGTCGAGCCGACTTCCGGCACCGATGTCACCCTGATCTCACCGCCATGCTCGCTGACGATCTTCTGTGAGACGGACAGTCCCAGCCCAGTGCCTTCGCCGACCGGTTTGGTGGTGAAGAAAGGATCGAAGGCGCGGGCTATGGCGATGTCGTCCATGCCCGAGCCCGTGTCGGTGAAGCAGACCTCGAGCATGCCGCTCGCACCCGGCGCCTGGCTGCCCCTGGCGTTGATGAATAGGTCGCCGCCGCCCGGCATGGCCTGTATGGCGTTATGGATGATATTGAGGAAGACCTGCTTCATGAGGTTGGAGTCGACTGCGACCGGCGGCAGTTTGTCCTGGAAGGAAGTCTGGACCGTTACCAGGCTCATGTCGGTCTGGTGCCTGAGCAGGAACAAGGTGTGTTCGATCAGTTCCTTCACCGAGACCGGCTCGGTGTCGAGCCTTCCCCCCTGGTGGGCAAAATCCAGCAGGTTGCGGACGATGTCCCGGGCGCGGAGGGTCTCGCTCTCGATGACCTCAAGCTTTCTGCGCATCGCTTCCGGGTCGAGGTCCCGCGATTTCATCAACAGGGCGCTGCCGAGGATACCGGTGAGCGGATTGTTGATCTCGTGCGCGACGCCGGCCGCCAGCTCGCCGATGGCCGCCAGCTTCGATGAGCTGAAAAGCTGCCGTTGAAGCTCTTCCTGTTCCTTAACGCGGTGCTCCAGCACTGCCATCATGTTGTTGAAGGTCTCGCCCAGTTGCGTGATGCGGTTCGGACATGCGGCCTTGAACACGTCGCAGCGTTCGCAGCGTCCCAGCTTTTGGGCGAAGACTCCCTGGACCTCGCCGCCGCAATGGGTGCCGGCGACCTGCCAGCAGCGAAGATCTTTCCCTGAACCGTAGGCGGGGCACCCGGTCTTGTCACAGTCCTTGAATTCCCAGCAGCGGACCAGGTAAGGATTCTGATAACGGGTGCCAAAACTCTCTTGCTCCTCGGCCAACGAGATAAGGCTGGCGATCTCGACCGTGGCCGCGGCCAGCTCGAGATTCTGCGCTTCGAGCTGCTCGAAGAGGCGCGTGTTCTCGATGGCGACTGCGACTTCACTGCCGATGGCGGAGATCAGATCGAGGGTTTCCTTGTCAAAATCGCTGCGGGTCCCGGTCACGCAGATAGCGCCCTGTAGCTTGCCTTCGAATTGAAGCGGCACACAGGCGATCGCTTCGGGCGTCCCCCCGGCGTCCGTGACCCCGGCGCCGCCGCCGCCGGCCGGCCATTCCAGCACTGCGGGTTTGACCGCGCGGGTGGCCTCTCTCGCCGCCCCGTCGAAGATTCCACTGCTTTGCGCCTGTGCTTCCGTGTTGAGACGACCCCCGTTTGAGCTGCGGCAGATGACCGGCGTCAGATTGCCGTCATCGTTCTGCAGCAGGATGCAACCCGTCACCGAGCCCGTGATCTGCATGGCCTTGTCGAGGGCGTTGTCGAGCAGCTCGTTCTGATCCCTGGATTCAGCCATGGTGTGGGCTACTTCATAAAGGATGGAGAGGGCCTCGCTGCGCCGCTCGATCTCGGCCTCGCGTGTCTGAAGTGATTGCGCCATCTGGTTGATGGTCGTGGCCAGCTCTTCGAGCTCGTCCTCGGTGTCGGTCTCTACTCGGTGGTCAAGATTGCCGTCGCCGATCTTGCGGGCTCCCTGCTGCAGGGTCCGGATCGGCTCCACCAGGCTGCCGGCGAAAAAGTATCCCAGGATGAGGGCGATGACCAGGCCGTAGCCACAATAAACGACTGCTTGTGTCTCCAGATCGCGCGCCTGTGTGTCGGCCTGCTCGCTTGTGATGAGCCCGCCTTTGACCATCTTGTCCAGATGCTCGACAAATATGTGATGGCTGCGCAAGCCGAGAATCGCGACCGGCACCAGCGATACAACCACGAAGATGATCGCGGTCTTGCGAAAGATGCTCGTATGGCGTCGTTTGACGGGGGTGGCCATGTCAGCTCTTCCAGGTCAGAAACGGCACCAGAGCCACCAGGATCACGGTCGCGACCAGCGCCCATCCCAGCACTCCCACCAGCAGGGGTCGCGAGCCGCTTGACTTGATCGTGTTGAAATCCACCGACAGGCCGACGCTGGCGAGCGCCAGCGCCAGAAACACGATTGCGAAAGGCTCGACGCCGGTCCTCAATGAAGCGGCCGGGCCGAAGAACGAGAAAACCAGCGCCACGGCCACGAACAGCGGCAGGAACCAGTTGCGCTTCAGCACCTGCAGGGAACTGGCGGAAGCAGTGATCCCGGCGCCCGGCCTGAACGCGGTCTTGCCGGCAAGGAACAGAGTAATCGGCGCCAGCATCGCTATCCGCAGCATCTTGACCGGGACCGCGTAAGCAACGGCGGCATCGCCCAGGTGGGAAGAGGCCAGCCTGACGATCCCCATCTGCTGCAGGGTGGAGCCGCAGAAAATTCCATAGGAGATGTCTGAAAGCGAAATAGCGTCGGCGATCATCGGGTAAAGCAGCGCGCCGATTAGCCCGGCGGTGGTGGTGACGATCAGCGCCATCGAGGTGTCGCGCGAACGGGCGCCGACTACCGGGGAGAGCACGGCGATGGCGGAGGCGCCGCAAATGGCGGTGCCGGAGGCGATCAAAAGGCCGGTGCGCTGGTCGATGCCCAGTTTCTTTACGCCCAGCAGGATCACCGTAAAGAACAGGATGATGCAGATCATGATAGTCGCGATCGTCATAACCGGCATGTCGGCGACGTTCTGGAAATCGAGCCGGGTGCCGTAGAGCAGGATGCCCGCCGGGATGAAGATCATGCTGACCATCCTGATGCCGGGCTGGGCCATCTCGCTGGCGCCGATGACATTCCTGATTATCATGCCCATGATCAGCGAAAGCGTCAGGGCGTCGACAGAGGGCGAATATCGGGCAAGTTCCAGGGAAGGAGCCGCGATCGCCAGGCAGAGGAGCATTCCGGGAACCCTGGGCGCGGCGTTGGTCCTGCCGAAGAAATTCCCGGACTGTTGACGAACAGCCGCCCGGGATGAAGCGGATCCTGCTTCTTCGATGATGCCGTGCATGGGTACCTCCCCCGAGAACGGAGCGCTTTTGACCGCTCCGTCCGATTGTCGCAAAGTCCTCTTGCCATATTGCTGCGATGAGGCCCAAAAAGGTCTTCCTTTAGTCGGCAGTTTCCCGGACAAATAAAGACCTCGGTGCCATTTCCGCCGTTAGCCTTTTAAGATTCGCTGTGATAAGCTCTGACAGTACGCAAGGCTCCCCACATCCGTCCGTGGAGGAAGAAAAGGAGGTGAAACGTTGACATTAAGCAAGGAGAACAAAGAATCGGTCATTGGCAAGTTTGGCAGCACCGCGACTGACACGGGCTCCCCTGAGGTGCAGATCGCCCTTTTGACCGAGAGGATCAATGGACTAACCGAGCATCTCAAGACGCACAAGAAGGATCATCACTCTCGCCGGGGTTTGTTGAAGATGGTGGGGAAGAGGCGGCGGTTGCTCACTTATCTGCAGGACAAGAACGTTAACCGCTACCGCAATCTGGTAAAGGAATTAGGGCTGAGGAAGTAGCTTCATTCCCAGTTCGGTTCCGTTCTTTCTGAATCAATCCCTATTGTGCCCTGACAGCATATGATGCTGCCGCACTTGGGATCTATTTGCTCTAGGCCTGAGGCTGAGAGTCTCGCCCGCAGAACGCGGGATTCTGAGCCTTGAGCCTAGAGCAGGCCGCGGGAGCGAAGCTTCGCGCGGCCTGATTTATTTATTGAGGGGACGGCTGAAAGGCAGTCGTCCGAAGTTCAAGGAGAAGAGAATACTTTGACCACAGAAAAAACCATCACAACCAAAAGCATCGAGCTCGGCGGCAAGACCATCTCCATCGAGACCGGACGCGTGGCCGCACAGGCCAACGGCGCCGTGCTTGTCAGGTGCGGCGATACCATGGTGCTGGTGACAGCGACCGGCCGCACCGAGGCCAAGGAAGGAATCGATTTCTTCCCGCTGACCGTCGATATCGAAGAGCGCATGTACGCCGCCGGCAAGATTCCCGGCGGTTTTATCAAGCGTGAGGCCAGGCCGAGTGAAAAAGCCATCCTCACCGCCCGTCTGATCGACCGTCCGGTTCGTCCGCGGTTCCCCAAGGGATTCTCCAACGAGACCCAGCTGATCGCGACGATCCTCTCCACAGACCAGGAGAATGCTTATGACATGCTGGCGATGCTGGGAGCATCGGCGGCGCTGCACATCTCCGAGATCCCCTTCCAGGGACCGATCGCCGCGGTTCGCGTCGGCCGCCTTGGCGGAGAGCTGATCCTCAATCCGACCATGCAGCAGACGCAGGAGCCCGAATGCGACCTGGATATGATCGTTGCCGGCACCGCCGAGTCCATCCTCATGATCGAGGCCGGCGGCGACGAGATCACCGAGGACGTAGCCATGGAAGCCGTCCGCTTCGCCCAGGATCCCATCCGCCAGCTCTGTGAGCTTCAGAACGAGCTGCGCGAGGCCGCCGGCAAGCCCAAATGGCCGTTCGAGGAGCCTCAGGTCGACAAGGAGCTCTACGCCAAGATCGAGTCGAAGACCCGCGCCGACCTCGATGAGGCCAACCGCATCACCGACAAGAAGGAGAGGTCGGAGAAGATCGAGCAGATCCGCAACTCGGTTCGGAACGAGCTCGTGGACGAGAACTCCACTGAAGAATTCGCCCGCTCGGTAAGCAGCATCACCAAGGCTATCGAGAAGGACGTCGTCCGCAAGACCATCGCCGTCGACAAGCGCCGCCCCGACGGGCGCGAGGTCGAGGAAGTCCGTGAGATAACCGTCGAGGTCGGGGTCGCTCCCCGCACTCACGGCTCGGCTCTTTTCACTCGCGGCCAGACCCAGGCCATGACCCTGTTGACGCTGGGCGCCGTCGGCGATTATCAGCGCATCGACGGCCTCGGGCTCGAGGACTCCAAACGCTATATCCACCACTACAACTTCCCGCCGTTCTCGGTGGGTGAGACCGGATTCATGCGCGGCCCCAAGCGTCGCGACATCGGCCACGGGGCGCTGGCTGAAAAAGCGCTCAGGCCCATGATCCCCGACGAGCACGAGTTTCCCTATACCATACGCCTGGTGAGTGAGATCCTGGAAAGCAACGGTTCTTCCTCGATGGCCAGCACCTGCGGCTCGACGCTGGCGCTGATGGACGCCGGCGTGCCGATCAAGACACCGATAGGCGGCATCGCCTGCGGCCTGGTCGTGCGCTCGAGTTGCCGCGCCTGCGGGTTTGAGGGCGTCTTCCTGCGCCGCTGTGAGAAGTGCGAATCGACCGACGTCGACGCCAACTACGTTGTGCTTACCGACATCGCCGGCATCGAGGACCACCTCGGCGACATGGACTTCAAGGTGACCGGCAGCAAGGAAGGCATCACCGCCATCCAGATGGACCTCAAGATCAAGGAAGGCATCACGCCGGAAGTGCTCGAGGAAGCGCTGGCTCAATCAAAGCGCGGCCGCCTGCATGTGATCGGCAAGATGGTGGAGGTCATGCCCGAGCCGCGTACGGAACTGTCTGAATACGCGCCGCGCATCTTCACGGTGCAGATCAATCCCGACAAGATCGGCGCGCTCATCGGCAAGGGCGGCGAGACCATTCGCGGCCTGGTCGATGAATTCGATGCGTCCATCGATGTGGAGGAAGACGGCACCGTCTTCATCTGCGCCCGCGACGGCGCCAGCGGTGAGGCCCTGATCAAGCGCATCAACGAATTGACCAAGGATGTCGAAGCCGGTGACGTTTTCGTCGGCAAGGTCGTCAAGACCACCGATTTCGGCGCCTTCGTAGAGCTCAAGCGTGGCACTGACGGCCTGGTGCACATATCCAACCTGGCCGAGGGCCGGGTAAACAAGGTAGAAGATGTGGTCAAGCGCGGCCAGATGGTTCAGGTAGAGGTGATTGAAGTCAAGGAAGACCGCGGCAAGCAGCGCATCGGCCTGAGGGTGGTTGACCTAAATCCAAAGCTATAAGTTAAACCAGCTGGAGGGTGGCGGACGGGTCGTCAGCGAAAAGCTGCCGTCCGTCCGCTCCATCTCGCTGGGCTTCTGGATCGGCGCCGGCTCCCGTTATGAGAAGCCGGAAGAAGGCGGCGTCAGCCATTTCATCGAGCACCTGCTGTTCAAGGGCGGCGCGCGTCATGACGCCGTCGAGATAGCCCAGATCTTTGATTCCTTCGGAGGCGAGCTCAACGCCGCTACCTCCCGCGAATATACGGTCGTCCATGCGCGTTTCCTCGACGAACATCTGGAAGAAGCCTTCGAGGTCATGGCCGACATGGTCATTCATCCCATCTTCGCCGACATCGATCTCGAGCGCGAGGTCGTGGTCGAAGAGATCGCCATGTACGAGGACTCCCCCGGCGAGCTCATCACCGATTACCTGACCCGCGCCATCTTCGACGGCCACCCGCTGGGCAAGAGCGTGCTGGGTACGACCAAGATCATCGGGGCGGTCACGCCCGGCCAGATCCGCGGCTATCATGGCAGCCACTATACTCTGCCAAATATGGTTTTGGCCGCGGCCGGCAACGTCGATCAGGAGCAGGTGGTGGAGCTGGCCAAGCGCCATCTGTCTGACGGAAGCGCCGCCGCCGTACCGGTGGCTGTCAAGCCGGGTCCGCTCGGGACCGCCACCAGCGCCTGCTTTTACGAGAAGGACACGCAGCAGTACCACGTCTGCTTCGGCGGGCCGGGGCTGGCGCGCCACTCGGAGAAACGCTTCACTCTATCGATACTCGACGGCATCCTCGGCGGATCGGCGAGTTCACGCCTGTTCCAGGAAGTCAGGGACAAACGGGGGCTGGCTTACTCGGTCTATTCCTTCGATGCGCTATATTCAGACACGGGCCTTGTCGGCGTTTATTTCGGCTGCCGCGGCGACAGCGTCGCCGAGGCGACCGGCATCGTCGTCGATCAGATCAGGTCGATCATGAAGGACGGCGTCACCGCGGAGGAACTCTCGCGGGCCAAGGAGAGCGCCAAGGGCAGGCTGGTGCTGAGCATGGAGACCACCCACAACCGCATGAGCCGGCTGGGCAAACTGACCGTGACCGATTCCGAGATCCTTTCACTCGACGAGATCATCGCCCGCATCGAGGCCGTGAACGCCGACGATGTGCGTTCGCTGGCGCGCGAACTGTTCGAGCCGGACCGGCTGTCGGCGGTGGCCATCGGGCCGGATGGCAAAGTTTTTGAGAAGGCGCTGACCGCTCTGGGTGAAGTGCGGCAGCTGGAAATGAAGATCTGCTAAATCCGAATAGGCTGGTTTGAGCAGGCAGAGAGCGGAGGGCTTGATATGACGGTAGAATCAGACACAGACCTGTTCGCATCGGTCGGCGAGAAAGTCCGGGCCGGCGAGAGGCTCTCTTTCGAGGACGGAGTGGCGCTGCTGAAGTCGCGCGATCTGCTGTCCGTGGGGGAGCTGGCCGACACTGCCCGCCGCCGGCTGGCCGGCGACGAGGTCTACTTCATCAACAACCGCCACATCAACCACACCAATGTCTGCGGTAACCGCTGCAAGTTCTGCGCCTTCAGCGCTGACGAGGGGGCCGAAGACGCCTATACGATGACGCTGGACGAGGTGCTTCAGCGCGCCCGTGAGTCCCTGGACGACGGCATCACCGAGCTGCACATCGTCGGCGGCGAGCACCCTTCCCTTCCCTATGAATATTATCTGGAGATGATCGCGGCTCTGCACGATCTCGATCCGGAGGTGCACCTGCAGGCATTTACCGCCAGCGAGATCGCTTTCTTCGCCAAACGCACGAAGCGCAGCGAAGAAGAAGTGCTTACGGAGATGAAGGCGGCCGGGCTTGGCAGCATGCCCGGCGGCGGCGCCGAGATCTTCGCCGAACGGGTGCGCGGCATCGTCTGCGACAAGAAGATCTCGGGGGAGAAATGGCTCGAGGTCAT
Organism: Actinomycetota bacterium; assembly: GCA_023382335.1. Taxonomy (GTDB): domain Bacteria; phylum Actinomycetota; class Thermoleophilia; order BMS3ABIN01; family BMS3ABIN01; genus JACRMB01. Next base: position 57,979 of record JAMCPM010000020.1, on the reverse strand, counting down.
GCGCACCGCCCACCAGGTCGGCCTCAAGTCAAATGCGACCATGCTCTACGGGCACGTAGAGACTATCGAGGAGCGCATCGATCACCTCGTCCGCCTGCGGGAGCTGCAGGACGAGACCGGGGGATTCGGCAGCTTCATCCCCCTGGCGTTCCATCCCGCCAACACCGATCTCGACGAGCTTCCCGGGACCGACGGCATCGAGGACCTGAAGATGCTGGCCGTCAGCCGTCTGATGCTGGACAATTTCCGCAACATCAAGGCTTTCTGGATCATGCTCGGGATCAAGGTGGCGCAGATCTCCCTCCACTTCGGCGTCAACGACATCGACGGCACCGTGGTCGAGGAGAAGATCACCCACGCCGCCGGCGCCGAGACCGAAGAGGCCATCGCCAAGGCCGAGCTGATCCGGCTGATCCGCGACGCCGGCAGGGTGCCGGTCGAGCGCGGCACGCTTTATGACGAGATCCGCAGATACTAAAATGAAGACTGAGGAAGAAAAAAGCGGCGCCGGCGCCGGTAGCGGCGCGTCTGCGGACGCCACCATCAACATCGGCCATTTCGAATTCCTGAACGGCTACCCCCTCTATTACGGACTGGAAAAGGGAGCCGGTTGGGGCTGTTTCAATCTGGTCCACGGCGTGCCCACCTATTTAAACGGGCTCCTGCTCGAGGGAAAGCTCGACATCAGTCCCATCTCCTCGATCGAATATGCAAGCAACAGCGACCGGCTGCTGCTCCTGCCAAGGCTTTCAATCACCGCAGACGGCGTCGTCGACAGCATCCGGCTGATCTCGAAGGTTCCCTTTGAGGAAGTCGGCAAGGTGGCGCTTACTGGACAAAGCGCTACATCCGTGGTGCTCCTCAAGATCCTGCTCAAACAGAAATATGGCATTGACGCCGCTTTTTCACCGCTGCGGACTGGCGCTGCCGAGGCCCTCGAAGAGCATGAGGGCGTGCTTCTCATCGGCGACCAGGCGCTCGAGGCCTGTTATCACGGGACCTGGGAGCACTGCTATGACCTCGGCCGTGAATGGAAAGATTTCACCGGGCTGCCGATGGTCTTTGCCCTCTGGGCGGTGACGCGGGAATTCTTCGCCAGCCGGGCTGATGAGACCCATGAGGTAGAGGACCGCCTGCTTTACTCGGTCGATTATTGCCGCGGCCATTGGGAAGAGGTTGTTGCCGCGGCGGCAAAAGTCTATCCCTTCGAGCCGGAGCTGCTGCGCTCGTACTTCGCCAAGCTGCGGTACGACTTCACTGATGACTACCGGCGCGGCCTCGAGGAGTTCTACCGGCGCGCCGCCGAGATCGGCGCCGTCGGCTCGGCGCCGGCGCTCGAGTTCATTTCCTGATGATCCGGAAGATGACGTGATCATCCAGAAGATAATCGACAAATCGCTTTCCGGCGCCCGCATCAGCGAGGAAGAGGCGCTGGCTCTGCTTGAGAGCCGCGAGCTGCTCGGGGTGGGACGCGCCGCCGAGGCCGCCAGGCAGAGGCTGGTTCCCGGCAATGACATCACTTTCGTCATCGATCGCAATATCAACTACACCAACTTATGCATCACCGGCTGCGATTTCTGCGCTTTCCACCGGCCTTTGGGCTCTGGTGAAGGCTACCTTTTGAGCCGGGAAGAGATCTTTGCCAAGATCGACGAGACTGTCGAGCTGGGGGGAACGGGCATCATGATGCAGGGCGGCCTTCATCCCAAGCTGGGCATCGACTATTACGAAGAGCTTTTTGGAGCCATCAAGAAGCGCTACGACATCACCATCCACTCCCTCTCGCCGCCGGAGATCTGCCACATCGCCAAAGTCAGCCGCTTGCCGCTGGACGAGACGGTGGCGCGTCTGCGCGACGCCGGCCTCGATTCGCTGCCCGGGGGCGGCGCCGAGATCCTGGTCAACGAAGTACGCCGCCGAATGAGTCCCAAAAAGATCGACGCCGACACCTGGCTCGAGGTCATGCGCGCGGCCCATGAGGCCGGACTCAAATCAACGGCGACGATGATGTTCGGCAGCGTCGAGAGCAGGGCCGACCGCATCGAACATCTGCGGCGGGTGAGGGAGCTGCAGGACGAGACCGGCGGCTTCAGGGCTTTCATCCCCTGGACCTTCCAGGAGGACAATACCCAGCTGGAGGGCACAACTTCCTCGAGCGGCATCGATTACCTCATGACCCTGGCCGTCAGCCGCATCTATCTCGATAATGTGCCGAGCATCCAGGCTTCGTGGGTGACGCAGGGGCTCAAGGTGGCGCAGGTCTCTCTGCTGTTCGGCGCCAACGACATCGGCAGCACCATGATCGAGGAGAACGTCGTCGCCGCCACCGGGGTCAGCTACCGGGTGGGCAAGGATGAGCTCGTGGGGGCGATCCGGTCGGCCGGGTTCCGGCCGGTGCAGCGCGATCACGCCTACAAAGTGGTTGACTGTCCGGCTTGAACAGGTAGCTGGACAATAACCAAATAAACAATTATTGTTAACGCGCTCGAGTTATTAAGCCGGGCGCTTGGAAGCGCTCATAACTTTCCCAGGAGCGTTCCATGTCAAACACCTCCGTAGTCTCCCGATTTCTCTTTGTCCTATTCGCGGGAATTGCCCTGCTTGCAGGCCTGATGAAGACCGATGAAGCCGGCGCCGCGCCCGTGATAATTTCCCGGGTCTCGACCAGTGCCGCGGGCACTCCCGCTGACGGCTGGGGCGGCTATGGCGCTTCGATCTCCGCTGACGGACGGTTTGTCGCCTTTGAAGGCAGCGACAACCTGGTCCCGGGAAGTACCGATGCAGCCCAGGATGTTTTCGTCAAGGATACGCAGACCGGGGCGATTACTCGTGTCTCGACAAGCTCTGAGGGAGTGGAGGCAAACGGGTACTGTACATTTCCCGCCATCTCGGGTGACGGACGCTACGTGCTTTTTGAATCGATGGCTTCCAATCTGGTCCCAGGCGACAATAATGGAGTTACCGATATTTTCCGGAAGGATACATTGACGGGAGCTACCATAAGAATAAGCGTCAGCGGCGCGGGCGTGGAAGCAGATCTTGCCAGCTACGAAGCTTCCATCTCCGCTGACGGCCAGATTGTTTCTTTTTTATCGCAGGCGACCAACCTGGTCCCGAACGACACTAACGCGGCCGAGGACGTTTTTGTGAGGGACATCCCGGCAGGAACAACCACCAGGGCTTCGACCACATCTTCGGGCGCCGAGACCGGGGGCCGCCATGACGATCCCTCCATATCCCCGGATGGACGCTACGTGGCCTTTGACTCGACCAGCACCACCCTGGTAGCGGGTGATACCAACGCGGTTGAGGACGTGTTCGTGAAGGACTTATCGACCGGGACGACAACCAGGGCCTCCACGAGCCAGGCGCGAGCCGAAGGCAACGGCAGGAGCGCGGACCCGGCATTTTCAAATGACGGGCGCTACATCGTCTTCGCATCCGCTGCGTCGAACCTGCTTTCCGGAGACGCCAATCGACAGTGGGACGTCTTCAGAAAAGACCTGCAGGATGGCAGCGTGATCCGGGCATCACTTGCCTCTGATGGTACTACTGAATCAGATAATCAAAGCGTGTACGCCGGTATTTCCGGCGATGGCCGCTACGTGGTTTTCGAATCGAATGCCACCAATCTGGTGCCGGGAGACACCAATGCTTCGCCGGATGTCTTTGTCAACGATACAGTTACCGGCGACACCGTTCGCGTCTCGACCGATATCGCCGGCGTTGGGGGAGACGCCGGCGGCGACTGCTGGTCGCATTCGCCCATATCCGCCGATGGGCGGCTGGTCGTCTTCGCATCCAGCTCTTCAAATCTCGTGCCCGGCGGGGCGACTCCGTCCCCCAGGCAAATCTTTATCAGGCACAGCGACGCCAATACGGCCTTCAGCTGGTATGACAATGTCTATGCCGCGAACTGGATCCTCATGGCTAATCCTTCGTCAGCTTCGGGCGATGCCTGGTTCGACCTGACAATCGCCGGCCAGGTCAGGACATTGCCGGCGCTACCCGGTAAAAACGCTGCTCAGGTGCCGCCGGGCATGTCGCTCAACGCCCGGTATACGGGCGTCATGGGTGGTCCCGTCGATGTGGGCGCCCATTCCCGCTCGGGAGTCCTTACCTCCCAGCGCATCCTCTGGGCTGGCAATTCGCTGGAGGAGGTCGTGGGCACCGATTCGCGGAAACTCTCCAATCACTTTTACTGGACCTGGTACGACGAACAGAGTTCTGGTTACAAGAACTGGGTCCTGGTCAACAATCCCGGGCTCAACCCGGTCTATTACCGGATAAAAATCGCCGGCACGGAACGCGCCAGCGGCAGTCTGGCCCCAGGCGCCAATATAACCCCGCGCTTCGCTGGCGTCATGGGCGGTCCGGTAGAGGTCGAAGCCTGGTCTGACTCGGTCGGCGGCGGCGTGCCGGCCTACGTGATGGCCTCGCAGCGGGTGCTCATCAACGGTGACACCGCCTTTAATGAAGTGCCTGGGGTCCCCGCGGACAGCCTCGATGCTCATTACTACTGGACTTGGTACGACCAGCAGAGCCCGGGCGCCAGGAACTGGGTGCTCATAGCCAACCCTGGCAGCGGGTCCATCTATTATGAGATCAAGGTGGCCGGTAACGTGGTGAAAAACGGCGGGCCCATTGCCGCCGGCGCCAATGACACGCCTTCTTTCCCCGGCACCATAGGTGGACCGGTCGAGGTGCGGACCTTCTCCGACTCAGGCCATCAATTGGCCACTCCTGCCATCGCTTCCCAGCGGGTGATCTGGGGTCCATCGTTCGAGGAAGTACCCGGCATTCCCAAGGTTGATTTGAGCGCAAACCACATGTGGACCTGGTATGACCAGCAAAGCCCGGGCGCCAGGAACTGGGTGCTGATCGCCAATCCGACACTCAATCCGATTTATTACCGGATCAAGGTTGCCGGCGATGTCGTTTCCACTGGTGGTCCCATCGCTGCGGGTAGCAATGTCACACCAACATTCCCGGGCACCATGGGGGGCCCGGTGGAAGTCGACACTTTCAGCGACGCCAGTTTTAACACCCCCGAAGCCTCCATCACCTCGCAGCGGGTGATCTGGAACGGTTTCTTCAATGAGGTGGCAGGAAACGAGCCGAGTTAAACGGCCCGGGGTACCCGGTATTATTCTTCATTAATAATCGGGAGCCGCGGAGAGTGGCGGCAGGGACCTTCCGTGGCTCCCGATTCGTGCCGCCCTGATCTGCTGATGCCAGATTTCCCTGCATCCTCCCCGAATTCACAGCTTCCCTAAAGAATATTGACTTACCCCAATTAGGCTGTTAAAATTTTCACATATTTTGTTAAAAGTTTCACAATCTCGTTGGCCCACCTGTAAGGCTGCGTTTGACGGATACGCGCAGGGAAGTCTGACGCCGACGGGTTTTTGCTGACAGGGGGAGGATGGGAACGGAGGCCTCTTGACTATCCCGGTATCACAGACCGTTGCTGATGGCGCCACCATCGTCGCCGAGATCGAGCGCCGCTCGGGCGAGAGCGTCTCGGCCTGTTACCAGTGCGGCCGCTGCACCTCGACGTGCACCGCCGCTTTTGCTTTTGATTATCCGCCACATCGCATCATGCGGTTGCTGCAGCTGGGCCAGGTTGACAAAGTCCTGGGCTCGCGCACGGCACAGCTCTGTTTCGATTGCATGACCTGCTCCTCGCGCTGCCCCATGAACATCGATGTCGCCAACGTCATCGAGCAGGCAAAAATGATCGCCGACGAGCGCGGCATCGAAGGCGGGGAGAAAGAGATCCGGCTTTTCCGCCGGGCATTTCTGCAGAACGTCCGCCGGCACGGCCGGTTGCACGAGGCAAGGCTGCTGACCTGGATGAACCTCCGCACCTTCAATCCTTTCAACGATTTCAGCCTGGTGCCCCTGATCCTCAGGAAGAAAAAGGTGCACGTCATCCCGCCTCGCATCAAGAACCGCGAGCAGGTGCACCGGATCTTCCGCGAAGTCAACGGCGACAGGAAGATGAAGTGAGCCCGAACGAAGAAAAATCAATCGCGGGAAATGCCGCGACCGGCTATTCCTACTTCCCCGGTTGTTCCCTGACGGGCTCGGCCGGCGAGTACGACGCATCTTTCAGGCTGGTTGCGCGCGAGCTGGGCATACACCTCGACGAGGTCGAAGACTGGAACTGCTGCGGCGCTTCGCCGGCGCCCCATCATTGGGGAGGAAACCTGGGCGTGCTGCTGCCGGCGCGCAACCTGCACCTGGCGTCGGCTTCGCATGACGCCATGGTGGCTCCCTGCGCCGGCTGCTATAACCGGTTCAAGAACGCCCAGTACCAGCTGGAGCAAAGCGAGGATATCCGCATGCAGGCCGAGCGGATCTTCGGCGAGCCCGTGCGCTACCAGACCGAGATTTTGAATCTGGTCCAATTCTTTGGCCGGGCGGTGCAGCCCGAGGCGCTGGCGGAACGCGCGCAGGGCCGCCTGGCGGGAATAAAACTGGCGACTTATTACGGCTGCCTGCTGACACGTCCGGCGAGCATCCTCAAATTTGATAATCCGCGCAACCCCGCCAGCATGAAGCCGCTGCTCTGGGCCACCGGAGCCCAGGCCACTCACTTCCCTTTTAAGAGCGAGTGCTGCGGCTCCTACATGGGGCTGGCCAAGAAGGAGATTGTCCTGCGGGCCAGCCGGCGCATCATCGAGGTGGCCCAGGACATGGGCTTTGACGCCATCGTCACCGTCTGCCCCCTGTGCCATCAAAATCTTGACCTGCGCCAGGAGCAGATCAACAAGACATTCGGGACCTCGCTGGATATCCCGGTGCTTTATTTTTCACAGGTGCTGGGGCTGGCGCTGGGATTCAAGGCCGACGACCTCGGCATCCTCGCGCACGTTGTCAGCGCCCGCAAGCTGATCGCGAAGATCGAGCGGGGCGGTGGCCGGGACGCCCTGGATGGAAAAGAGAGCGGACGGGGAAGCAGGAAGGCGGTGAGCTAGGCCATGCGTATCGGCGTCTTTATCTGTCAATGCGGCACCAACATCGCCGCCACCGTCGACACGGAAAAGGTCGTGGCGGCGGCGCAATCGATGCGCGACGTGGCGCATGCCGAGACCCTGCAGTACACCTGCTCCGATCCCGGCCAGCGCGCCATTATCGAGGCGGTGCAGGCGAAGGGGCTTACCCGCGTTGTGATTGCTGCCTGCTCGCCGCGGATGCACGAGGCCACATTCCGGCGCACGGTCAGCCGCGGCGGCATGAACCCTTACATGATGGACATGGTCAATATCCGCGAGCACTGCTCCTGGATCCATTCCGATATGGATGTCGCCACTGACAAGGCGGTCGATCTGATGCGCATGGGTGTCGCCAGGGTGCGCGGCCAGGCGCCGCTGTCTTCGAGTACGGTGCCGGTCACCGGCAGGGTCCTGGTCATCGGCGGCGGCATCGCCGGCATCCAGGCGGCGCTTGACATCGCCGATTCGGGACTGCCGGTCACGCTGGTGGAGCGGGGGCCGTCGATCGGCGGCAACATGGCGCGGCTGGACAAGACTTTCCCCACGCTTGACTGCTCCTCGTGCATCCTCACGCCGAGGATGGTCGAAGCCAACCAGCACGAGAACATCTCCCTCATGGTCAACTCAGAGGTTGACCAGGTGCGGGGATATATAGGCAACTTCGAGGTCGATATCCGCAAGCGGGCGACCTGCGTCAGCGAAGACAAATGCACCGGCTGCATGCTCTGCATGGAGAAGTGCCCCAACCGGGCGCCGGATGAGTTCAATGCCGACGTCAGCCTGTCGCGGGCGATCTCCATTCCCTTCCCCCAGGCGGTGCCGATGGTGGCGACGATACGCAAGGAATATTGCCGCCAGTTCATCAAGGGCAAATGCGGCATCTGCAAAAAAGTCTGCCCGGCCGGCGCCATCGATTACGAACAGGAAGAGCGCGTGGTCACCGAAAGATTCGGCGCCATCGTCGTGGCCACGGGCTACGAGCTCTTCGACTGGCGCGAGGCCTATCCTGATTACGGCGGCGGCCAGTATCCCGACGTGGTCACTTCCCTGCAATACGAGCGCATGCTCTCGGCGTCGGGCCCGACGGGAGGTCAAGTCAAGCGGCCGTCCGATAATGAGGAGCCAAAGAACATCGTCTTTATTTCCTGCGTCGGCTCGCGGGACGAATCCGTGGGTAGGCCGTTCTGCTGCAGCGTCGGCTGCATGTACACGGCCAAGCAGGCGATCCTGACCAAGGAACACATTCCCGATTCGCAGTCTTATGTCTTCTATATAGACATACGCGCCGGCGGCAAGGGTTATGAGGAATTCACCAGGCGGGCGCAGCGCGAGTTTGGCGCCATCTACCTGCGCGGCCGCGTCGGCAAGGTCTATCCCAAGGGCGGCAAGCTGATGGTCATGGGCACCGACACGCTCTCAAGCGAGCCGGTTGAGATCGAGGCCGACCTGGTGGTGCTGGCGACAGGATTTGCGGCATCGAAGGGCGCCGCGGGGCTGGCGCGCAAGCTCAACATCTCTTATGACCAGTACGAGTTCATGTCCGAGAGCCATCCCAAGCTGCGTCCGGTGGAGACCAACACCGGCGGCATCTTCCTGGCGGGAGCCTGCCAGGGTCCCAAGGATATCCCCGATTCGGTGGCGCAGGCCAGCGCGGCGGCGGCCAAGGTTATCGGCCTGCTGTCGAAGGGCGAGCTCGAGACCAATCCCATGGTGGCGGCCGTCGACCAGAGGCGCTGCACCGGCTGTTTCAAATGCCGGGACGTGTGCCCTTACAGCGCCATTGAGGCGGTGGAGCTGTGGGACGGAAGCGAAGTGGCTTCGGTGATCGATTCGCTCTGCCAGGGCTGCGGCGTCTGCAACGTCGCCTGCCCGCCGGCGGTTATATCACTAAAAGGCTATACGGACAAGCAGCTGCTCGCCGAGACTATGGAGCTGCTGCGGTGATCGTATGCCGCGGATTGATAAAAGGAATTAGGCGTGGTGTCTGACCTCAAGCTAATAGGATTTCTTTGCAACTGGTGCTCTTATGCCGGGGCCGACATGGCCGGCACGGCGCGGCTGAAGCAGCCCGGCGAGCTGCGCATCGTGCGCATGCCCTGCACCGGGCGGGTGAATCCGCTGCTGATCCTCAAGGCTTTTCATGAGGGCGCGGATGGCGTGCTGGTCAGCGGCTGCCATCCCGGCGACTGCCATTACAACGAGGGCAATTATTATGCCCGCCGCCGCCTGGAGCTGCTGCAGCGGATGCTGCCCGCCTATGGCATCGAGCCGGAGCGGTTTCTTTACACCTGGGTGAGCGCGTCGGAAGGTTCGCGCTGGGCCGAAGTCGTCACTGAATTCTCCGAGCGCATCAACTCGCTGGGTGAGCGATGAGCGGCCTGCCCGCCATCATAAAAAAGGTTTTGGAAGAATATGACACCGTGCTCGGCTGGGATGCCGGCGGCGCCGGCGGCACGGCGGCGCCGGCCAGGTTCCAGACCGCCGAAGATGCGGAAAGAGCGGTATTCGACGCCACCTGCGTTCATAATCTTGCCGTGCATCTGCCGCGTCTGAAGGGCAAACGGGTCGGCATCGTCGCCAAGGCATGCGACTGCAGGAGCATCGTGCAGCTTGTACAGGAGAGGGCGGTCGACAGGGCGGCCGTCAGGGTGATCGGCGTGGGGGGATGCGGCGGCACTGTGGACGTCAGAAAAATCTGGCAACAGTTCAGCTACGGAGCGGAGATAGTATCTAGCATGGATTCACTAAGCATCAACGGGGCTGTAGTTGACCGCGCCGGTTTCCTCAGGCACAAGTGCCTGGATTGCGGTGAAAGCGAGCCGGTGATCAGTGACGAAATTTATGAGGCCGGGGGCATGCCGGCGCTTTCTGGCGGAAACGAGGCGTCTTTGATGACCGATGGCGCCGGCGTTGCAGAAAGCGGCGCGGCTAGCGGCGCGGCGGGCAGCGGCGCCGGCGAAACCCGGTCGCTGCGGGCTGAGTTCCAGGCCATGAGCCCGGCCGAGCGAAGCGGCTTCTGGCGGCAGCAATATGCGAAGTGCATCCGCTGCTATGCCTGCCGCGAGGCCTGTCCGATGTGTTTCTGCCGCGATGTCTGTATCATGCAGACGATGGAGCCTCACTGGACCGGCGGCGGCGCCGGCGCACGCGAGGCGGAGATGATGCAGCTCATCCGGGTAAACCATCTTGCCGGCCGCTGTACCGGTTGCGGCGAGTGTGAGCGCGCCTGTCCCATGGGCATCCCGCTGATGCTGTTGATGGAGGAGCAGAACCGCGCCGTCGAGGAGCTTTTTGGTTACCGGGCCGGGGCCGATCCTGAAGCGCGGCCGCCGCTGCTCACTTTCAGCATAAAGGGCGATTCCTGGAGCGGGGAATGAATATTTTCGGGAGCACCGGATGACGAAAATCATCAAAAATGACAATATAGCGCGACTGCTGGAACAGCTGGCTGAAGACGCCGAGGTCTGGGCGCCGCGCGAACTCGCCGGCACCGGCACCGCGATCTTCGAGCGCTGGCAAAACGGCGTGGCTGTCGATCTGGAGCACATCACTTCGATCTCGGCCAAGGACGTGGTGCTGCCACGCACGGAGAAGCTCTTTGATTTCAACTATGCTTTCGGCGACCCCGTACCCGGGGAAAACATCGAGATCGTAGCGGCGGTCACAGCCCCGGCGACGGTTCTGTTCGGCGCACGGGCTTGCGACGCCAAAGCGCTGACGGTTCTGGACGCGCTCTTTGACAATCCCGAAAGCGAATCTTACAACGACCCCAACTATCAGGCCCGCCGCCGGGCGCTTACGGTCATTACTCTGGCCTGTACTACCGCTGACGCCGCCTGCTTCTGCTCGTCCTTTGGCGAGGGCCCCGCCGGGAAGGCGGGCTCGGACCTCATCCTGTATCCGCTCGAAGGCGGCTATCTGGCTGAAGCCGTGACCGCGAGAGGCGAATCGATCCTTGACGCCGCTACTCGATTTTTCGAGGAATCAAACGCCGAGCCGCCGCAGCTGGCGGAGACGGCGACAGTCGAAGGCCTTGACGGTCTGCAACAGCAGCTGCCGGCCATCTTCAAGGATCTGGACTTCTGGAATGAGATCACCGCGACCTGCATCTCCTGCGGTTTCTGCTCGCACGGCTGCCCGACATGCTACTGCTTCAACATCCATGACGAGATGAGCGGCGATCGCAAGGGCGAGCGTCTTCGCAGCTGGGACGCCTGCATGTTCTATGTCTACACACAGGAAGCCTCGGGACACAATCCGCGGCCGACCCAGGCGCACCGTTACCGCAATCGTATCAACCACAAGTTCAGCTACTACCCGGTCAACCAGGGCGAGACGCTCTGCACCGGCTGCGGCCGCTGCATCCGCGGCTGCCCCACCAATCTTGACATCCGCGAAGTTTTGCGGGCGGCAAAGGCCAGAGCCGTAGAAACGGAATTGATGGCCGATGGCGGCAAGGCGGAGACTGACAAATGACGACCATAGCACAGGCAGGAAGGAAATCAACCGAGCCGCTGAGGCCCGAGCCGGCCACGGTGCTCGAGGTCATCCAGGAGACTCCGAACATCAGGACGCTCCGGCTGGCCTTCGACGACCCCTCGGTGATGGAAGCCTTCAGCTTTCTGCCCGGGCAGATCGGCCAGTTGAGCGTGCTGGGAGCCGGCGAGTCGACCTTCGCCATTTCCTCGGCGCCGTCAGGCTCCGGAAGCTTTGAGTTCTCGATCATGAAGGCCGGCGTCGTCACCGGCGCCATCCATGAGCTGGCCGCGGGCGACCGGACCGCCGTGCGCGCCCCCATGGGCTGTGGCTTTCCCACTGATGAATGGAAGGGCAAGAACATCGTGCTGGTCGCCGGCGGCATCGGCATGGCGCCGTTGCGTTCACTGCTGTTCCACCTGCTCGACAATCGCGGCGATTACGGCGAACTGACTCTGGTCTACGGCGCCCGCACGCCCGCGGACCTCTGCTACGAAGCCGGCCGGGCCGACTGGCAACAGCGCTCCGGCCTCGATTTCACCGCCACCATCGACGCCGCCTGCGAGGGCTGGGACGGTTGCGTCGGGCTGGTGCCCAACGTGCTCGAGGAGCGGGGGCCTTCCCCGGAGAACTCGGTCGCCGTCACGTGCGGCCCGCCGATCATGATCAGGTTCACGTTGCAGAGTTTAAGCAAAATGGGCTTCCGGGAAGAACAGATTTATACTACGCTTGAACGGCGGATGAAATGCGGCATCGGCATCTGCGGCCGCTGCAACCTCGGTCCCAAATATGTCTGCACCGACGGGCCGGTGTTCTCGCTGCAGGAGCTGCGGGAGCTGCCGGAAGAACTATAGGATTGCCCGTCTAGCTTGAAGCCGCGTGACGTGGCCGCATGGCGGGATTCACGAAGGGAAGCTAATGAAGATCAAGTGGCTGGGACACAGCTGCTTTTTGATTACCGCCGGTTCCGGCGCCAGTCTGCTGACCGATCCCTACGATTCCAGTAACTATCCGGGCAGGCTGATGTATAAGCCGCTGGAAGAAACGCCGGGACTGTCTCCGGACGTGGTCACTGTCAGTCACGGGCACGCCGATCACGGCAATGTCGAGGCGGTCAAGGGCGCGCAGTTAATCCTGAGGGAAGCAACGGAGCTGACCGAGGCTGCGGGCTTCAGCATCCGCGGCCTGCAGATGTTCCACGATTCCGAGGGTGGAAGCAGACGCGGCAACGACATCGTCTTCATCATTCAGGCCGACGGCATCAGCATCTGTCACATGGGCGATCTCGGCCACGAGCTCTCCGAGGAGCAGGCCGCCGCCATCGGCGCCGTCGACGTGCTGCTAATCCCGGTTGGCGGATTCTTTACCATCGACGCCGCGGCGGCGACGCGCATCTGGAAGCGGCTGGCGCCGGCAGTGACCCTGCCGATGCACTACCGCAACGACAAGTGCCTCTTCGAGATCGAAGGCGTAGACAAGTTCACGGAGGGCAAGGCCGGCGTCGAGCATCCCGGGACCAGTGAGATCGAGCTGGAAAAGGATAATCTCCCGGCCGGCCCGAAAATAATCGTGCCGGAGCACTCGAACTGAGTTCGGCCGCGCGGCGCGTGCCAGAGCAAGCCCCGGCGCTCATGCGTCAGAGCAAGCCCCGGCTTATATCTATATAATCTAGCGGAATCCCAATGCTTCCATTCCTGATAATCCTGTTTGTCGTCGGCGCCATAATCGGCAGCTTCCTCAACGTGGTCATCTACCGGCTGCCGCGGCAGCTGTCGATCGTCTCACCGGGATCGCATTGCCCCAGATGCGAGCAGCCTCTCAAGTGGTACGACAACATCCCCCTGGTGAGCTACATGGTTCTGCATGGACAGTGCCGCAACTGCGGCCTGCCGATCGCGCCGCGCTATCCCACGGTGGAGCTGCTGACCGCCGTGCTGTGGGTCGTCGGCGGCATCCAGTTCGGCGTCGACTGGCCGCTGCTGCCGGCGCTGCTGCTGATCTCGGCGCTGGTGGCGATCTTCTTCATCGACCTCGACCACTACATCATCCCCAACGTCATCGTGCTACCTGTGGGTTTGATCGGGCTGGCCGCCAACATCGCCATCTCCCCGGGCGACTGGTGGGTGTATCTGGTCTCCGGCCTGGGAGCCGCGGGCTTCTTCTTCGCCGTGGCCGTGCTCTATCCGGGCGGAATGGGCATGGGGGACGTCAAGCTTGCGGGTATGCTGGGATTCTTCCTGGGGACGGCGATCATGCCGGGGCTATTCCTGGGGTTCCTTATCGGCGCGCTCACCGGCGTCTACCTCATGGCCTCGGGGCAGCGTGGCCGCAAGAGTAAAATCCCCTTCGGGCCCTTCCTTTCAATCGGGGCCATCATCGCGCTGTTCTATGGCGACCGGCTGCTGGAACTGTGGCTGAACCTGGTGCAGTGAAAAAGAAATTCCCGCTGCCGCTTTTCCCGCGGAATAAGTTATAATAGGAACTGATTCTCCCCGGAGGTACGTTCTTGAAGTTCAAATCCTATTACTGGGCGATTATCGCGGCTGCCGTCGTGGTGCTGCTCGCGTTAGCGCTCCCCATATTTGTCTTCCGCGGCGGCAATGACAGCTCCGATCCTCATACCGGCGTCGACACCTCCCAGCAAAGCGAGCCGGTCGATTACACTCCCCAGATCGAAGCCTTCCAGGACCTGATAAAGGCCAACCCTGCCGACACCATGGCGCTGGCCGGGCTCGGCGACGTCTACATGCAGTCGGGACGCTATGCCGACGCCAACGACATGTATCTCAAAGCCGTGGCCGTCAATCCGAACGATTCCATTTTCTATGCGCGCCTGGGAGATTCCGAGTTCGCTCTGGGGATGGTGGATGTGGCCCTGCGGGACCTGCAGAAGGGGCTGGCGCTCAATCCCAAGGATCAGGAGATCTTCCTCTACATCGGTTCGATCTACGCCCAGACCGGCAAGCCCGATGACGCCAAGAAGAACTGGCAGCAGGCCTACGATATCGATCCGTCAACCAGGTATGCCCACGTGGCCAAGCAGCTGATATCCGAGCAGGACAATCCTTCGTCGACGGGCAACGCCCCGGCGCTTCCCTAGCAAGCTCCTTCCCGCTTCGCTGAAGTAGAGTTTTAAGCGCAATTTCAGTTGCGCCAGCTCCACCCGGATCTCCCCACTTTTCACCCCGTGGATTACCCGTGATATTCAGGCCCTTTCAGGCTGCCCCGTCAATCACATGAATTACACGATTTTCGCAACCGGGCCGTATTTAGGCCCGTTCTGCAACGTAATCTGCGTAATTAAGTGATATTTGTACAAAAATCTAGGGGGAATCCCTAAAAAAAGATGCATGAAAAGCTTGTTACGTGGGGAGAAGTGGTATAAAGTGGGGAAAATTTATGGGAATTTATGGGGCGGTCATGCCGGAATACGATTTTTTAGGACAACATTCACATACGTTAGATTCGAAGAACAGGGTCGCTATTCCTGCAAAGTTCCGTTCGCAGCTGGACAACGGCAAGGTGATCGTGACCAAGGGATTCGATGGCTGTCTCGTCGTCTATCCCATGGACGAATGGCAGAAGCTCAGGGAAGAGAAGATCTCGCAGCTGGACATGATGGAGAGCCGCGCCGCCCGCGACAAGATGAGAAAGCTTTTAAGCGGGGCGGCCCATTGCGACATCGACAAGCAGGGACGCATCGGTCTCGGCGCGGCGCACCTGACCTGGGCGGAGATCGGCAAGGAGGTGGTCTTCACCGGAATGGGCAGCTGTTTTGAAGTCTGGGCCGTCAAGCAGTGGGAGCAGTACGAGGAAGATTCCAAAGAACGGGAAAGGGCGGGGCAGTAACAGGCCGCTTTACCGCGCTTTCCCCCGTAAAGGGAGAAGGGAAGTATGCAGTTGAATGACAGCATACAGGGAATGCCATCAAACGGCGCCGCGCACTTGCCGGTGCTGGCGGACGAGCTGGTAAACCTGCTCGCGCCGCAAGCGGATGACACCATCATCGATTGCACATTCGGGGCCGGCGGCCACGCCCGCAAGGTTGCGCGCGAGCTGGGACAGGACGCCGTCTTCATCGGCGTCGACCGCGATCCCGTGGCCAAGCGCTATTTCGATCTGTTCTCGCAATACCAGCCCTTCCGTTGCCGCTTCATGCACGGGAACTTCGCCGACGCACTTGAAGACCTGAACCAGAACGGCTTCGAGGCCGACCTCATCTATCTCGACCTGGGCGTCTCCTCGATGCAGCTGGACCGCCCCGAGCGCGGCTTCTCTTACAGCTACAACGCGCCGCTGGATATGCGCATGGATCCCGGCCGCGGCACCACGGCCCGGCAGATGGTCAACGAGCTTCCCTACGCCGAGCTGGTGCGCATCTTCCAGACCTATGGCGAGGAACGCTACGCGCGGCAGATCGCCAGGCGCATCTGCAACGAGCGCGACAAAAAACCTTTTGAGACCACCCTGCAGCTAGTCGACGCGGTCAAGGCCGCGATCCCGACTCCGGCGCGTTTCGGCGCCGGTCATCCCGCCAGGCGCGTATTCCAGGCGCTGCGCATAGCCGTCAACGACGAGCTGGCCTCGCTCGAGCGCGGCCTTGAGAACGCGCTGTCGCTGCTGGCTCCGAACGGCAGGCTTGCGGTCATCAGCTTCCATTCGCTGGAAGACCGCATCGTCAAGCAGTTCTTCGCCGCCCGTGTCGGCAAGTGCAAATGCCCGCCGGATCTGCCGCAGTGCGTCTGCAAGGCCCAGGCGGAGATCAGGGTGATCACCCGCAGGCCGATCGCGCCTTCGGAGGAAGAGATCGCCGACAACCCTCGCGCGCAGTCGGCAAAGCTGCGGGTGGCGGAAAAGCTGGGGTAAACAGCACTATCACTAGAGGGGTAGATGGCAAGACCTGCTGAAAAAGACTGGGGTTTCACAGAGATAACGCGCAAGTTCGAGCGCGATACGCGGCCGGCCAAACGGCCCTCGACACGGACGCGCACGAGCCGCGTGCAGGTGCCCGAAGGCGGCGCCGCCCATATCGGCCTCTGGCTGACGGCCGTGGCCGTCTGCCTGCTCGGCCTGGTGGCGGTGCACGTGAGCATGCTCAAGAAGAACCTCGAATTCAACGACCTCATCGCCCAGAAGAACGAGCTTTCATCACAAAACGCGCAATTGTCAAGTGACGTCGCGACCCTGCGCTCGCCCGAGCGGGTCGAACAGATCGCCACCAAGACCCTGGGCATGGTGCCGGCCGACAAGGTGCAGTACGTCTACATCAGCCCTGACGGCAGCCAGAAGAGCTATGCCGACCTCGACCCTCTGGGCGCGGGCAGCGCCGGGAGGGCAGCGCCCTAGGTGCCGGTGCTCGCCGATCCCAACAGGCGCATCCGCTTAACCCTCTTCATCTTTCTGCTCGTCTTTGCCGCCGTCATCGCCAAGACTGTCTTCCTGCAGACCGTCAAGGCCGATGAGCTCTCGGCGCAGGCCAACGAGCAGCAGGTCAAGGAATTCCAGTACCCCGCCCGCCGTGGCACCATCTTCGACCGCAACGGCCGCGAGCTGGCCGTCGGCGAGGAAGCCAAGACCATCACCGCCGATCCCTACTACATCGAGGATCCATTAAAGACGGCTCAGTTCCTGGCGCCGCTGCTCAAGCTCGATTCATCGGCGATCCTGGAGAAGCTGGGCGACCGTTCGAAATCGAGTTCGGTCATCCTGGCGCGCAAGATCGATCCCGCCACCGCCCAGACCATCGACGACGCCAAGATCACCGGACTCTGGATCAGCTCGGAAGAAAAGCGCGTCTATCCGCAGAAGCAGGTGGCGGCGCAGGTCGTCGGTTACGCCGGAGTCGACAATCAGGGCCTGGCGGGCATGGAACTGCAGATGGACGATGTCCTCTCGGGCACGGGCGGCAGCCAGAAAATCGTCTTCGATCCTTCCGGAAAGCAGATCGAGACGCTCAGCCTGGTGGAGGGCAGCCGCGGACAGGACGTCACCCTGACCATCGACCAGTCGCTGCAGTTCGAGGCAGAGAAGATCCTATCCGACACTGTCAAGCAATGGTCCGCCAAGGGCGCCGAGTGCATCATCATGGATCCCAAAACGGGAGAGATCTACGCCATGGCGGATGTGCCAACCGTCGACGCCAACAGCTTCAGCAAGCTTACCGATGAGCAGCGGCGCAACCGCGCGGTGACCGACAACTACGAACCGGGATCGGTGTTCAAATCGGTGACTGTCTCTGCCGGGCTCGAAGAGAATGCCGTGGCCCCGGGACAGACCTATCACCTCGAGCCGACGCTCGAGCTTGGCGGCCGCACCATCAAGGACGCTGTCGACCGCGGCCCGGTTGATTGGGACCTCGGCCAGATATTGACGCATTCGAGCAACATCGGCGCCGTGACCGTGGGCATGCGCACCGGCGACCAGAAGCTTTATGACTGGATCCTGAGGTTCGGGTTTGGCCAGCCTACGGGGATCGATTTCCCGGGCGAGGCCACCGGCATCGTCTGGGCGCCGCAGGACTGGTCGGAATCGACCATCGGCAATGTTCCCATCGGCCAGGGGCTTTCGGTCAGCGGTATCCAGATGGCGGCGGCTTACGCGACCATCGCCAACAACGGTGTGGCCGTGAAACCGCATCTGGTCAGGGCCGTCGGCGGTCAGCCGGTGGAACCGGCGGCAGGCCACCCGGTCACCAGCGAAAAGACGGCCAGGCAGCTTCGCACCTACCTGCAGCAGGTCGTCGAGGACGGCGGCGCGCCGCTGGCCCAGATCGACGGCTATCACGTCGCCGGCAAGACGGGAACGGCCCAGAAGCCGCTCCCGGACGGCTCCGGCTATTCCGAGGAAAATTACATCGGCTCCTTCATCGGCATGGTGCCGGCGGCGGATCCGCAGCTGGTGGTCATGGTGATGGTGGACGAGCCGCATCCATTCGGCGGCGGTTCGACCGTGGCGGCGCCGGCCTTCCAGAAAATCACCCAGTTTGCCCTGCAAAAATTGGAGATTGCGCCATGATGCCCGGTATTTCCAGGCGGAACCAGGCTACGCCGCCAGAGCGGCCGCGAATGCCGGGGTGTTCAAAAAGCGCAATTTCTTATACAATGTTGTCCCGATGAAGGCGGAATTCTACTTCACCCTTCTCGACGGTCTGCTGGCCACTGCGGTCTACCATCCCCGAAAACAAAATCCAGGCGCTCCGTTGCGGACGCTCTTTCTTTGGTCAGTCCCCCTGAGCAGCGCCACCGGGTCCGCTGGAAGCAGCGCCACCGGTCCCGCCTCGGGTTCCCTGAGCACGACCGTGACCTACATTCCGCGTTCGGCAGATCGTCGCGGCGCCGGCGCCGGGCGGATGGGGATGAGCACTTCGGCCACGCCGGTGTGCGGTTATTGTCTGCCCTGAACGGGCAAGAGAAATTCATGCAAACTGAGAGGATGTCGGGTTCCATTCCTGTACAAGTTGAAGAATTGATTACGCTCACGGCACAAGAGATCTGCGATGCCTGCGCCGGCGAACTTCTGGCCGGCGACGCCGCATCAGCGGTGGTTGATATATCTACAGATACGCGGGCAGATCTGGCGGGCAAGCTGTTTGTCGCGCTCAGGGGCGAGAACTTCGACGGCGGCGAATTCGTGGTCGAAGCGCTCTCCGGAGGCGCCAGCGGCGTGCTGGCAGAACGGGACGCCGCCGGGAGAGCCGCGGCGACGCTGTCCGCGACAGTCGGCGGCAACGGCAACGGCGGCAACGGCAACGGCAACGGCGGCAGCGGCGCGAACGCGAACGGCACAGCCGTCGTCATCGCCGTGGACGACTCCGGCGAGGCATTGAAAGGCATCGCCTCACTGGTCGCCGCCCGCAGCGGCGCCACCGTGGTCGCCATCACCGGCAGCACCGGCAAGACCTCCACCAAGGACATGCTCTCGGGACTGCTTTCGCCCAAGCTTGATTTCGTCGCCAGCCGCGCCAGTTTCAATAACGAGGTCGGCGTGCCGCTGACGCTGCTGTCGGCGGCGGCAGGCACTGAAGTCATAGTCGTCGAGATGGGCATGCAGTCCGCCGGAGAGATCAGCGAGCTTTGCCGCATCGCCGCTCCGGATGTGGCCGTGATCACCAACGTCGGCCCGGCGCACCTGGAATATGCCGGCAGCCTGGAGAACATCGCCCGCGGCAAGGCCGAGATAGCCCAGGGCCTTCCCTCCGGCGGCGGACTGGTGATTCCCTTCGGGGAAGCGCTGCTGGCGCCGCATCTGCAGGGGCTCGACCTTCGCCAGATAACCTTTGGTTTCGACGAGCTGGCGGACATTCACCCGGTCTTTCACGAGCACGCCGAGGACGGCCGGTTGCACGCGGTCATCTCCTGCTGCGGCCGTGAGATCGAGCTCTGGTTCAATTTCGCTCCCCATCATCACCTTTTAAACGCCATGGCGGCCATCGGCGCCTACCATCTGCTGGGGCTTCCGCTCGAGGACATCCCCGGAGCGGTGGAGAACATCCACCTCGGCAGCCTCAGGGGCGAGCTCATCGAGCTGCCCGGCGACGCACTGCTGCTCAACGACTGCTACAACGCCAATCCGCTGTCGATGCGATCTTCCCTGGAATACCTCGCCAGCGTCGGCACCGGCCGGCGCACCGTGGCCATCCTCGGCGACATGGGCGAGCTGGGGACTGAATCCGAAAAGTTTCATCAAGAAGTCGGCCGGCTGATCTCCGAGCTCGGCATCGACCGCCTGATCGCCGTCGGCCGGGAGGCGGCCGGTTACGTCGAAGGCGTCAAGGGCGCCGGCGCCTGTAGCGGCTGCTGCTACTACTTTGCCGACCGGTCGCAAGCCCTCGCCGAAGCGCCGGGACTGATAAGGCCAGGCGACGTCGTTCTGGTCAAGGCATCACGCTTCATGAAGCTGGAAGAACTGAGCGAAGCGCTAGCCGCTGGCACAGCAACACCGGCCGCGGACACGCCAGGCGAAGGCGCCAACCAGACGCCGGAGCGATAATCCGGCATGTTCCAGCTCCTCGCCGCCGGGCTCGCTTCGATGCTGATCACCCTCTTCCTCGGCCCACAATTCATCAAGTTTGTAAAACGCAACGAATTCGGGCAGCAGGTCAGGGAAGAGGGCCCCGAGCAACACTTGAAGACCAAGTCGGGAATCCCCACCCTCGGCGGCCTGCTGATCATCATTGGCATGCTGGTGCCGTTCTTCATCCTCTGGGAATGGAGCGCCAAGAGCGCGATCGTTATCATCACCACCCTGGGCTGCGCCGCCATCGGCTTTGCCGACGACATTGCCAAGATCAGGATGAAGCGCTCGCTGGGCCTGCGCGCCCGTGGCAAGCTGCTTTTGCAATTACTGCTGGCGATCATTGTGGGAATGATCGCCGTGCGCTACGCCGGCCTCACCGAGAGCATCAAGATCCCCTTCAGCAACGAGATCATTGACGTCGGTCTTTTTTATTACATCATCATCTTCCTCTGGGTAGCCGGATTCTCCAACGCCGTCAACCTGACCGACGGCCTCGACGGGCTGGCGGCGGGCTCGGTCGCGGTGACCATGCTGACCTACATGACCATCGCCTTCCTGACCCAGCAGACCGACATGGGCATAATCGCCGCCTGCCTTGGCGGCGCCTGTGTCGGCTTCCTCTGGTTCAATTCATTCCCCGCCGAGATCTTCATGGGCGACACCGGCTCGCTGGCGCTGGGCGGGGCCATCGCCGCCATGGCCGTCCTTACCCAGACGGAGCTGCTGCTGATCGTCATCGGGGCGATCTTTGTGGCCGAGGCGGCCTCGGTGATAATCCAGGTGCTCAGCTTCAAGGCGACGGGCAAACGGGTATTCCTGATGACGCCCATCCATCATCACTTCGAGCTGATGGCCTGGTCGGAGACGAAGATAATCATGCGCTTCTGGATCATCGGCGCCATCTTCGCCTCCACCGGATTCACGATTTTTTACCTGTCCCTGCCCGGACGTTGAGGCCTCAGGCCTCCCGGCGCCTAAACGAGCGGAGCTGCCAGTGGGCATCGCCGTAGATCTCGAGGACATCGGGCATCTGCTGGTTTTGGGGATGGCCCGCTCCGGCATCGCCGCGGCTCTGGCCGCCCGCCGGCTGTTGCCTGGTACGAAGGTGGTCCTGGCCGACCGCCAGTCAGAGCCCAAAGCCGCCGGTGAGGCCGCCGGGCTCGAGGCCGCCGGAATCCAGGTGGAGCTGGGCCGCGAGGACACCGCCCTGCTCGACGGCTGCGACCTCGTGGTCAAGAGCCCGGGCATTCCCCAGGAAAATCCACTGCTGCTCGAGGCGCGCGTCCGCGGCATACCGGTGTGGGGTGAGATCGAGTTCGCCAGCCGCTTCCTCACCAACATGTTTCTGGGCGTAACCGGCACCAACGGCAAGACGACCACCGTGGAACTGCTCGGGCACATCATAGGCGCCAGCGGCAGGCCCTGCCGCGTGGCCGGCAACGTCGGCCTGGCCCTCTCTTCCCTGGCCGGGGACGTCAAACCCGAAGAGCTTCTCGTCGTCGAGCTTTCGAGCTTCCAGCTCGAGGATATCGTCGAGTTCCGCCCCGGCGTCGCCATCCTCCTGAACCTGACCGAGGACCATCTCGACCGCCACCCCGACCTCGAGGAATATTTCGCCGCCAAGATGAGGATCTTCGAGAACCAGGAGGCTGAAGACGTCTCCGTCATCAACCTCGACGATCCCCGCTGCCGCCGCAGCGTCCCCGGGCACGCGGCCCGCGTCTGGTTCAGCCGCCGGGCCGGAGACGACAAGCGTGAGGCCGGCGAGACGGCGGAGCCGCTGGTCTTTATCCGCGACGGCGTCATCCGCGCCAATCTCCATGGGCTGGCAACGGCCAGCGCCGGCCTGCGCGGGCGGCTGCCGCGGGCATGGAAACAGCTTTTTGAGGCCGATTCCGGGAGGAATGGCTCCGCCGGTGGCGAAGTCTCAGGGGAGACCGGCGAAGCAGCGGGCGAGACAGGCTCGCATGAGATCTTTGACTGGAGACAGGCCGGCCTCAAGGGAGAGCACAATCTGGACAACTGCCTGGCCGCCACTGCTGCCTGCCTCTGTCTCGGTCTTTCCCCGGAGGAAATCGCCGCCGGGATCGAAAGTTTTCCCGGAGTCCCTCACCGGCTACAGGAGGTGCGGGAGGTTGACGGAGTCACCTATTACAACGACTCCAAGGCCACCAATGTGGACGCCACGCTGAAAGCGCTTACCGCTTTCCGGCGCGGTGTCCATCTGATTCTTGGAGGCCGGTCGAAAGGCTGCGACTTCGACGAGCTGGCCCGCGAGGCTTCGTCGGCCAAAGTCAACGAGGTTATCCTCATCGGCGAGGCGGCCAACGACATCGCCGCCAGTTTCGACTTGATAGGGGGGGAAGTCGTGATGGCTGGAGATCTCGAGCAGGCGATCCGGATCGCCGTGGAAAACGCCGGGCCGGGCGACACGGTGCTTCTGAGTCCGGCCTGCGCCAGCTTCGACCAGTACGATAATTACGAGCGGCGCGGCGAACATTTCGTCGAACTTGTCAACGGGCTGCAGCCGCGTGGAGATTGAACCGGCAATGCGTGTAACACTAATTTTAAGAGGAGAATAAAGCGGCCCGACTGAAGAAAAAAGTCAAAGGCATACGCTCCCGTCCGCGGGAGGGCGCCTATGAGTACATCTTCCTGGCGACGGTGACCATGATCGTGCTGGCCCTGGGAGTGGTCATGGTATTCAGCGCCAGCCTGGCCAGCGCCTACTTCGACAATCAGGACGGCTATTACTTCCTCAAGCGCGAGCTGCTCTACGCGGTCATAGGCCTGGCGCTGATGTTCACGCTGGCGCGCTACGATTTCACGCGGCTGCGCAAGCTGGCACCGGCGCTGATGGCCGTTTCGCTGGTGGGTCTGGTGCTGGTGTTCCTCCCGGGGGTGGGAGTCGCATCCAAGGGAGCACACCGCTGGCTCGGTTTCGGCCTGGCGACGTTCCAGCCGTCGGAGTTCGCCAAGATCTCGGTAATACTTTTCGTGGCGGGGGTTATGAGTGCCCGGCCCCGCCTGCTGGGTTCCCTCAGGGACATGTTCGTGCCGGTGCTGCTGCTGCCTATCGCCGCCTGCGGACTGGTCCTGCTGGAACCCGACCTGGGCACGACGATCACGATCGTGGTCACGGTGGCGGGCATGCTGATCATCTCCGGCATCAACCTGCGGATACTGGTGCCGCCGGCGCTGGGCGCGGGCGTGTTGATGCTGGTCTCGATTATTATCAAGCCGCACCAGATGGACCGCATCACCGCTTTTATCGATCCATGGAAGGACGCGACCGGCACCGGCCACCAGATCATCCAGTCCTGGGTCGCCATCGGTTCCGGCGGGCTCTCGGGGGTCGGCCTCGGCAACAGCGTGCAGAAGTTCAACTATCTGCCCGAGCCGCATACCGACATGATCTTCTCCATCATCGGCGAGGAGATCGGCATACTGGGAGTGCTGCTGGTCATCGGCGGTTTTGCCGCCTTCGCCTTCATGGGCTACCGCATTGCTCTCAAGTGCCGCAATCCTTTCGGGAAGTACGTCGCCGCCGGCATCACTTCGATGATGGTGGGGCAGGCGGCCATCAACCTCTGCGCCGTCACCGGCCTGATGCCGCTGACCGGCGTGCCGCTGCCGCTGATCAGCTATGGCGGCTCCAGCCTGGTGGTCATCCTCGCCAGCACTGGTATATTACTGAACATCGCCATCAACCCACGGGGTAAAATTGCCGCAGCTCCCCAGAGAAAACCCAGGACCGCTAAAAGTGGTAATCGCGGCCGGGGGAACGGCCGGCCATCTGGTTCCGGCTCTGGCCCTCGCCGGCGCGCTCTCGGATAGAGGCGCCGAAGTCTCGTTCATCGGCACCGGCCGGGGTCTGGAGACGGAGCTTGTGCCCGGCGCCGGCTACGAACTCGACCTCGCCGAGCTGCGGGGGCTGCAGCGGCGGATATCACTGCAGGTCTTCCCATTCCTCTGGTCTGTCATCAAGGGCAGCGTCGACTGCGTTCGCATCCTGCAGCGCCGGCAACCCGACGTCGTCGTCGGCGGCGGCGGTTACGTCAGCTGGGCGCCGGTGTTCACCGCCTTCCTCAAAAGGATCCCGACGCTGACGATCGAGCTCGATTCCCACATGGGGCTCGCCAACCGGGCGCTGGTGCCCTTCTCCAAAAGCGTCTGCCTCAGTTTCGAAATCCGCAAAGGGAACAAATATATACTGACCGGCCGCCCTATGAGCCGCGAGCTGCTGGCGGCCACGCCCGAGGCGGGACGGGAGCGCTTCGGCCTCAAACCGGTCAGATCCGCTGATGACCCGCCGGTGCTGCTGGTGTTCGGCGGCAGCCTGGGAGCCCGCTCCATCAACGAAGCCTGCGTCGAGGCGTTCGGCAGCGGGCCGCTTCCATTTCAGCTGGTGCATGTCAGCGGCAGGCGCGATTACGAGGCGGTCAAGGAACAGCTGCGGCAGCGGGGTGCGGACCCCGAGAACTATCATTTGCTAGACTATACAGTTGATTTGCCGCTGGCGACGGCGGCAGCCGACCTGGTGGTGAGCCGCTCGGGGGCTTCGATCCTCGAGCTGATGGCCCTGGGGAAACCGGCGCTGCTGGTGCCGTATCCATACGCCACGGCGGACCATCAGAGCACGAACGCCGAATGGATGGCGGGGCTGGGGGCGGCCGAGGTCATACCCGACAACCGCTTGAGCGGCGCGCTGCTGAAAGAAAAAGTCTCGGCGCTGTTTGCCGACAGGCAGAGGCTGGCGGCGATGGCGGCGGCCAGCGCCCGGCTGGGAAACTGCGACGGCGCCGAGCGCGTCGTGGCGGAAGTCTTCCGGATCGCCGGGCGCCCTGATGAAGGAAAAGAAACCGGGGAAAGTAATGTGTCCCTGAAATAGGCGATTAAGTAATGTGTCCCTAAAACCAGGAATTAAGTAATGTGTCCCCAGATTAAAAGAATTCATTTCATAGGCATCGGCGGGGCCGGCATGAGCGGCATCGCCCAGGTCTTCCATACGCTGGGTTACGAGGTAAGCGGTTCCGACCTCAAGCGCTCGCGCTACACGCGCATGCTCGAGGAGGGCGGTATTCCCGTCGCCTTCGGGCACGACGCCGGCAACCTTGACCGGCCCGACGCCGTGGTCGTCTCCAGCGCCATCCCGGCGCACAACCCCGAGATGGTCGCCGCCGGCGAGCGGGGCATTCCCGTTTACCAGCGGGCGCAGATGCTCTCCGAGCTGATGGCCATGAAGCGGGGCATCGCCGTGGCCGGCACGCACGGCAAGACCACGACCACGTCGATGATCGCCAATTCAATGGAGCTGCTGGGGCTGGAGCCGTCCTTTGTCGTCGGCGGCGAGCTCAACGACGTCGGCAGCAACGCCCGCGCCGGCGAGGGCGAGTGGCTGGTGGCCGAAGCCGATGAGAGCGACGGCTCGCTGCTGCACCTGCATCCCGAGATCGCAGTTATCACAAATGTGGAGCTTGACCACCATTCCCATTACGTCTCGGTCGACGAGGTCATCGAAGTCTTCAAGGAATTTGTCAGCGGCCTGCCCGAGGACGGCGCCCTGGTCATCTGGGATACGCCGCTGCTGCGGGAGATCGCCGCTTCCACCCGGGCCCGCGTCATCACCTATGGCACAGGTGAGAGCTCAGATTACCGGGCCTCGGATCTTGAATCCAACAGGGAAGGGACCTCGTTCGGGCTTTCGTGTTCCGGCAATGCCGGCTCAGCGGCGCAAGCCGGCGCAACGGCTTCCGGCAATGCCGGCGCGGATTGCCGCGTCTCGTTGCAGGTGCGCGGGCTTCACAACGTCATGAACTCGCTGGCGGCCATCGCCGTGCTCGACCTTATCGGCGTCAGTCCCGCGGATGCCGGAGGGGCACTGGCAAAATTCAGCGGCGCCGCCCGGCGTTTCCAGATCAAAGGCGAAGCGGCCGGAGTAACGATCGTCGACGATTATGCCCACCATCCCACCGAGATCGCCGCGACCCTCGAGGCGGCCCGCTCCGGAGGCTGGACGCGCGTTATCGGCGCCTTCCAGCCGCATCTGTATTCTCGCACGCGTTACCTGCACGACGAGTTCGGCCAGGCCATGGGCATCTGCGACCTGGCCATCGTCACCGACATCTTCGGCGCCCGTGAGGAGCCCGAGCCCGGCATCAGCGGCAAACTGGTGGTCGACTCGGCGCTTCGGTGGTCGCCTTCCGCCAACATCGCTTATATTCCCAGGCCGCGCGACATCGTGCCGCTGCTGCTTAAAGACCTCCGCCCGGGGGACCTGGTGCTCACCATCGGCGCCGGCGACATCTTCAAAGTCGGGGAGGATCTGCTCACTGCTCTGCAAAGGCAGGAAAGCCTTGTTTGACGAGGCGGCCCGTTCTGATCTGGAGCAGGCCGCCGGCAAACCCGGAACCGCCAGGGCCGGGCTGGCCCGGCTCACCACCATCGGTTGCGGCGGCGGCGCGGCCTTTCTTCTCGAAGCAGACTCCCCGGAACAACTCGCGGCCATCCTCGAAGTGGCGGCGCGCTTCAGCCTCGACCGGTTCGTCCTGGGGCTGGGATCCAATCTTCTCGTCGCCGATTCCGGCTGGGACGGGCTCGTCATCAGACTTTCAGGGGAACTGAAAGAGTGCCGGACTTCCGTTCCGGAGGAACCAAAGAGCGGCGCCGAGCCTGGCGTTGGAAAGCTGGTTTGCGGCGGCGGCGCTTCCCTGCCGAAGGCGGCGTCGATCGCGGCGGACGCGGGGCTGTCCGGCCTGGAGCCGCTGGCGGGGATCCCCGGAACCGTCGGCGGCGGGGTAGCCATGAACGCCGGCGCCTGGGGAACCTCCATCGGCGAGCTCGTCCAGCAGGTGATCGTCAGCATGCCCGGCGGGGTGCAGTTTCTGAAAAAAGGGCAGCTAAAATTTTCGTACCGGCATGCTGAGCTGCCGGAAGGTTCGGTTGTCAGCAGCGTCGTGCTGGAACTCAAAAGGGATGATCCGGAAAAGATCCGCGCGGCGGCGGCGGAATTCCGCCGCCGCCGCGCGGAGAAACAGCCGGCCGGCGAGCGCTCCTACGGCAGCGTCTTCCGCAATCCCGGGGCCGGACCGGGCGCCGGCGAGCTCCAGGGTGCCGCCACGACGCCGGACGCGGGCGAGCCCCAGGGTGGGGCCGGGCCGCAGAGCGCCGGCGAACTGCTGGACAAGGCGGGCTGCAAGGGCCTCGAACGCGGAGCCGCCGCCGTCTCACAAACACATGCCAACTTCATTATCAACCGGGGCGGATGCAGCGCCGCCGACGTGATCTGGCTGATGGACGAATGCCGCCGGCGGGTCCACGAAAAGTTTGGCGTCATCCTCGAGCCCGAGGTCAAGTTCCTCGGGGACATCAACCTGAAGCCGTTGGCAGAATGACGGCTTTCCCTGGCACCAACTGCGTGAAGGCGGGATGATGGCAGCAGGCCGTTTTTTCTCATTCATCTGGAAGGTCTCCCTGGGAGTGCTGATGGCCGCCATCGCCGGCGCCGGCCTTTTCTGGTTGAGCCAGTCGTCGGTTCTTGCCATCAACGAGATAGTCATCGACGGCAACCACGTGGTGACCAGCGAACAGATCATGGAGGCGGCCGGGCCGCTGCTGCGCGGGCAGAGCATCCTGCGTCCGCCACTTGACGCGGTCAACGCCGAGCTCACGGCCAAACCTTATATCGAAAGCGTTGACTTCGAGCGCGATTTCCCCAACACCATCATCATTCACGTCCGCGAATACCGCCCGCTGGTAGCGCTGAGGGCTGAGGGCGGCAAGAGTTTTGTGCTCGCGCCCGACGGCAGGGTCCTTTCGGAGCAGGCGGCGGGAGGGCCGGCGTTGCCGGTCATGGCGACGGCGAAGCCCTGCGCGGCCGAGGTCGGCAAGGTCGCTGATTGCGAGGAAGCCCGGACGGGAGCAAGATTCCTGGCCAACATCCCCGTCAGCTTCAATTACCAGTTTGCCGAGATTTCGATCGCCGGCGGCGACATCAGGGCCAAGACTTCGTCCGGCGTCAACGTCCACTTCGGCTCTCTCGACGAGTACGGGATGAAGTTCGAAGTGCTGCGGCAACTGCTGGCGCGGGCGTCCGTGGCGGGAGTCTCCATGACCATCGATGTTTCAGTGCCGCAGCGTCCGGTTACCAAAGATGACAGGCCGCCCGCGAGTACGGTTACGACCGCGTCTGCCGAAGAAGGAACAGCGCCCGCGGCCGGGGAAGAGGCAGGGGTGGGTCAGGCAGCGGCCGGCGAGGCCGGAGCGGGAGCGGCTGATGCCGTCCCGACCGTCGCTGCTCCCGAGGAAAGCGTTCCGCCAGATGCAGGCCAGCCGCCGGCCGGCCAATAGGCATATATATCTGATGCCGGACGATAAGCCAAACGATACACCGGACGATAAGCCGGACAAAACCATGCCAGACGACGAGACAAAAAAACCAAAGATAAAGAAGCGGACGCCGAAGAAGCGCGGCGAGAAGCCCGAGCGCGCCGCTGTCGAATCGAAGCGCGGCGAGAAGCCCGAGCGCGCCGCTGTCGAATCGAAGCGCGGCGAGAAGCGCCCGGTCCCGCCTGCCAAAACCAAACGGCGCGGCAGCCAAGCCCGGGCTCGCGGAAGAAGAAACCGTCAGCCTCTTCCCCCCCGTGGTTGCGCTCGACGTGGGCACCACCAAGATAGCCTGCCTCATCGGGGAGCTCGATGAGCAGGGCAACCTCGCCAGGCTTGCCGGCATGGGTCACGTCCCCGCCAAAGGCATGCACAAAGGCGTGGTCGTAGACCTGGAAGATGCCGCCAAGTCAATCAAGGCCTCGCTCGAGGAAGCTCAGCAGGCCGCGGGCTATCATGTCCATGAAGTTTTCGTCGGCGTTGCCGGCGCCCACGTCATCTCCATGAACCGCAAGGTCTCGATCAACAATCCCAACGAGGACCGGCGCGTGACCAGGGCCGAGCGCGAGGCGCTGCTGCGGAAGCTCAAGCAGGTGGATGTCTCGCGCGACCTGCAGCTCATCCATGCGCTTCCGCGCGAGTACACCCTCGACGGCCAGGACGGCATCCGCCGTCCGGTTGGCATGTGGGCCAAGAAGATCGAGATGTCGGGGCACCTGGTCTTCGGCGCCATCAACTCGATACAGAACCTGGTCGAGGCCGTCGGCCAGGCGGGACTGGCAACCGAGGACATCGTGCTCGAGCCTCTGGCCTCCAGCGAGGCCTGCCTCGACGATCAGGAGCTGAAGTCCGGCGTCATCCTGGTGGACATCGGCGGCGGCACCACTGACGTGGCCATGTTCGCCCACGGCCGCCTGGTGCATACCGCTGTGCTGCCCGTGGGTGGCAACCACGTCACCAAGGACATCTCCGTCGGGCTCAAGGTGCCGCTGGAATCCGCAGAATACATCAAGCTCAAACACGGTTACGCCCAGAGCCATCTGGTCGAGGATATCGAGATGGCGAAGGTGCCGATCGTCGTTCCCGGCGACGACGAAGAGCGCACGGTGACGTTTTCCAAAAAGTTTCTATCGCGCATAATCGAAGCGCGTGTCGCTGAGATTTTCACACTGGTGCTGAAGCAGGCGCAGGACAGCGGTTATCTCTCAAGTATTGCTGCAGGGATGGTGATAACCGGCGGGTCGAGCCAACTTGAGGGTATCTGTGGGCTGGCTGCCGATGTAGCCAAACTTCCAGCCCGGCTGGGGGTCCCGCGCACGGGCTCGGGGGCTGTTGACATCCCCAGTAATCCTGTCTATGCTACCGCTGTAGGCTTGCTTTTATATGGTGGCAGGCATATTTTTTTGAGGGGGCCAAGTCAGCCGCCTGAACCCTCGACTCCGACTGTAGGGTTGTGGAGCGAGGTTCTGGCAAAGGTCAAGGGTTGGTTTGGAAAATCTGGAAAGGCCTAGACCTTGGAGGTTTCTATAACATGCTAGATCCCGGCAGCAGCTACCTAGCGGTAATACGGGTCGTGGGGGTAGGCGGCGGTGGCACCAACGCGGTCAACCGCATGGTTGATGCGGGGCTTAAAGGTGTTGAGTTCATCGCCGTCAACACGGACGCGCAGGCACTGCTCATGTGTGATGCCGATGTGAAGCTGCATATTGGCGGCAAGATCACGCAGGGGCTGGGCGCCGGCGCCAATCCCGAAGTTGGTAGGGAAGCAGCCGAAGAAAGCCGCGACGAGATCCGCGAGGCGATCAAGGGATCGGACATGGTGTTCGTCACCGCCGGCAAAGGCGGCGGCACCGGCACCGGAGCCGCGCCCGTCATCGCCGAGATCGCCAAGGAGCTGGGAGCCCTCACTGTCGGTGTGGTCACCCGTCCATTCTCCTTCGAAGGCAAGAGGCGCAGCGACCAGGCCGAGGAAGGCATCCGCATGCTGCGCGAGAAAGTCGACACCGTCATCATCATCCCCAACGACCGGCTGCTTCAGGTCGTGGAGAAACGGACTTCCATCATCGACGCCTTCAAGGTCGCCGATGACGTGCTGAGGCAGGGCGTCCAGGGCATCACCGACCTGATCACCGTCCCCGGCCTCATCAATCTCGATTTCGCTGACGTCAAGGCCATCATGAAAGACGCTGGCTCCGCCCTCATGGGCATCGGCGTCGCCAGCGGCGAGAACCGCGCCTCGGAATCAGCCAAGGCCGCCATCTCCTCGCCTCTGCTCGAGGCTTCGGTCGAAGGCGCGACCGGCATCCTGCTCAACATCACCGGCGGACCCGACCTGGGACTGTTCGAGGTCAACGAGGCCGCTGAGGTCATCTCCAGCGCCGCCGATTCCAACTGCAACATCATCTTCGGCGCCGTCATCGATGACTCCATCAAGGACGAGGTCAAGGTAACGGTCATCGCCACGGGCTTCGACCGGCAGGCTAACGCCGGCCGCATCTCGCGCACGCGCGACACCACCATCATCACCAAGAGCCCCTCCGACGCCCGCCGCGGCACCGAAGACGTGCCCGACTTCGAGGTCGGCGAGGACGTGCTTGACATACCGACCTTCCTGAGGGATAAGGACTAAAGCAGAGACGTAATTCATGCGCCATTCTGAATATGAAGAAAATCAAGAGGCAGGCCCCGCGCCTGCCTTTTCTTTTCCCTCCGGGGTGCTGCTGGTCTTCCTGGCTCCCATAGCTCGGCTATTCAACCGGCAGTCCGAGAAAGCCCAACCGGCCGAACCCACAGAGCCCACCGAACCCAATGAACCCCTCGAGCCGGCTTTCGAACTCGAGGACTGGGGCGACATCAACATCTGGCGATTCCTCAAGGCTCCGGGCGCCGGGGTTTGCTTCACCACCCGCGGCGGAGGAGGAAGCAGGTACCCGTACGCTTCGCTCAATCTCGGGTTTCACGTGGGTGACGATCGCGAGCATGTATCGGGCAACCGGGCGCTCCTGGCCAGCATCCTGGGGATCGAGCCCTCGCGGATAACCTCGCCCTATCAGCGGCACACAAGCACCGTGCAGAGCGTTACCGATGAGGAGGCGGCCGGCAGCGGCGCTTTCAGCGAGGAGTCCCGCTTCGATCCCTGCGACGGCCTGATCACCGGGCTGCCCGGCGTCCCCCTGCTGCTGATGTTCGCCGATTGCGTACCGGTAGTACTTGTGGGACAGGCCGGCGCGCAGGCGCCGGGCGATGAAAACTCCGGCGCCGGAAAACCCGCAGAAACAAAACCGGTGGTAGCGGTCCTGCACGCCGGGCGCAAAGGCCTTATCGAGGGCGTGCTACAAAACGGCGTGGAGAAAATGGAAAGTGATTACGGCGTCAGCGCTTCAGATATCACCGCCGCCATCGGTCCGGCGATCGGGCCTTGCTGTTACGAAGTGGAAGAAGAGATCGGCCGCGAGTTTGAGGAGAAGTTCGGCAGCGAAGTGATCAAGAACAGGACAGAAGACCGGGTGCTACTCGATCTGCAGGAAGCAGCCCAGTCGGCTCTGACCGGCGCCGGCGTGCCCGGGGAAAATATCTGCATTCTGGATATCTGCACTTCGTGCCACCGGGAATTCTTCTCTTACCGCCGCGAGGGCGTCACCGGCCGCCAGGGCGCCATCGCCTGGATCGGCGAGAGCACGAAGCCGCGGTCATGAAGCGCGCCAGCCGCACACCCGAAACCCTCGACCCGCGCCTCATACGCGCGAACTTCTCTAAAGTGAAGGATGAGGTCGCCGCCGCCTGCGCCCGCGCCGGCCGTGAAGCTTCATCAGTCGAGATCCTTGTCGCCACAAAATATATTTCCGTGGAAGGGATGGAGCCGCTGGCCGAGGCCGGCATCACCTTCGTCGGCGAGAACCGCGCCCAGGATCTCGCCGCCAAGCATGCCCTTTACGGCAGCCGCTTCACCTGGGATTTCATCGGCCACCTGCAGAGCAACAAGGTGCGGCAGGTGCTGCCGGTCACGCGCCTGATCCACTCGGTGGAATCGCTCTCCACGGTCAGGGAAATCGACCGCCGCGCCGCTTCACCAACAGAAGTCCTCCTGGAGGTCAATATTGGCGAAGAGGCGGGCAAGTATGGTATCATTCCCTCCGAAGTTGACCGCTTCCTTGAGGAGGCAGACAAATATTCAATGGTGAACTTCGCCGGCCTCATGACCATGCCGCCTCTGGCGGCCGACCCCGAAGCCGTCAGGCCCCACTTCGCGGCCCTGCGCCGACTATCATCCGAACTCAATCAAAAATGGAAAGAAAAGCACGATTTCCGGCATCTTTCCATGGGGACCAGCCACGATTACGTGGCAGCGGTGGAGGAAGGGGCGACGATTATCCGGCTCGGCAGCGTGATTTTCGGCTAGTTTGCGCCAGCCGGCAGCGTGATTTTCGGCTAGAAGCCGGCAAATTACATGGATTTTTTCGGTTAGACCCTGAAGTGGTACTAAAGGGATAGCGAGCCGGGTGCAGAAAAAATATACTCGACTCTCTACCATTACTGGAGGTGATTTCCATCAGCAACAGCAACATGTGGCACAAGACCATGGTTTATTTCGGGCTGGTCGAAGACGGCCTCGATGATAACGAAGACTTCGACGAGGAAGAAGAGCATCTGGCTGCGCACCGCGAGCTGGAGGAGTCATATAAGGAACGTCCGAATGTCCGCAAGATCAGCCGCTCGGCCCGCAAGCGCCGTGTCGATTACGATGACATCTATCCCGAGGAGAATTCTCCCCGCAAGGTTTCGCGGGTGCGGCCCTTGAGGGCCGCGGCTTCCCCGGTGAACGTCAGCGTGCACCTGGTTCTGCCCAAGAACTTCAACGACGCTCAGCAGGTGGCGGACAAGTTCAAGGCCGACATCCCCGTCATCCTCAACATGCAGAACGCCGACACCGACCTGGCCAAGCGCCTGATCGATTTCTCCAGCGGGCTGACCTACGCGCTTGACGGCGGCATGCAGCGGGTGGCCGACAAGGTCTTCCTGCTGACTCCGAGGAACGTCGACGTCTCCGCCGAGGAGAGGGCGCGGCTGATGGAGAAGGGCTTCTTCAACCAGTCATGAGCATACAGCGAACCGGCCGGAAGATATGAGCACCAAGAGAATCGGACTGATAGGCACGGGCAACATGGGCTCGGCCATGGTCAAGGGCTGGCTCAAGGCCGATCCCGGCATGGCGAGCCGCATCACTATCGCCGACGCCGTCGCCTCTTCGGTCAAACGCCTGGCCAAGGAGACCGGCGTGGCCGTCGCCAGGTCAAACCTCGAGCTGGTCAAGAAATCGGACCTGGTGCTGATCGCGGTCAAGCCCGCCGACATCGAGGCGGCGCTGGAGGGCACCTTCGAGCAGTTCGGCCGCGGCAAAATACTGGTATCGGTGGCCGCCGGCCGCACCATCCTTTCCCTGGAAACGATCTTCCCCGTGGACGTCGCCGTCTTCCGTCTGATGCCAAATGTCGCCGTTGAAGTCAACGCCGGCACCATCTGCCTGGCCTCCGGCAACAACGTTGACGTGCAGACCGAGGAAGAAGTCTACGATCTTTTCAGCCTCGTGGGCCGGGTCATCGTCCTGCAGGAAAAACTTTTTTCAGCGGCGACCGCCATCGGCGGCAGCGGCCCCGGTTTCCTGGCGCTGATCGCCGGCGCTTTCATCGACGGCGGCATCATGGCGGGCCTGCCCGCACCCATGGCGCGCGAGATCACCATGACGATGCTGCATGGCGCCTCCAAGCTGCTGATGGAACAGGCGCTGCTGCCCAGCGAGCTCAGGCACAGGGTGACTTCCCCCGCGGGAACGACAGCGTCGGGCATCGCCCACCTCGAGCGCGCCGGCGTCAGATCGGCGATCATCGACGCCGTGCAGATGGCCGCCGGCCGCTCCAACGAACTGGGTCAGTAAATGGGCAACTCCGCCATCGTCAGTTTTGTCAGCGCGCTCTTTTACGTCTATTACATCCTGATCTTCATCAGGGTGATCTTCAGCTGGATCGGCCTGCCCTCGCACGGCATCTGGTACGAGATCTTCCGGTTCGTCTATAACGTCACCGAACCTTACCTGGGAATCTTCCGCCGGTTCATACCGGTCGCGGGCGGCATCGATTTCAGTCCCTTCGTGGGACTGCTGGTGCTCGGCATCATCCAGAGCGTGGTCGTCTCGCTCGTTCGCGGCTACTAGGGGTTGATGATTGTTTGTGCGGCATTTGCGGTTTTAGCGGTTTCAAAGACGAGGCTCTATTAGACCGGATGTTGAAGGCTCTCGTCCACCGGGGTCCGGACGACGAGGGCAGGTTCAGCGAAGGCGATGTCTCCGTGGGGCACCGGCGCCTCTCCATCATCGACCTCGAGACCGGGCGCCAGCCCATCCACAACGAGGACGAGACCCTCTGGATCGTCTACAACGGCGAGGTCTACAACTTCCGCGAGCTGCGCGCCGAGCTCGAAGAGCTGGGCCACCGCTTCTACACCCGCACCGACACCGAAGTCCTGCTGCACGCCTACGAACAGTACGGCGAGGAGTGCGTCAGCCGTTTCAACGGCATGTTCGCCCTGGCCATCTTCGACCGCAGCCGCCGCAGCCTCTTCCTCGCCCGCGACCATTTCGGCATCAAGCCCCTCTATTATCATTACAGCCCGGGCGCAGCGGGGGGCGGCCCCGCAGCGACGGGCGCCGATTCGCCGGGCGCCGCGCAGCCCGCCTCTTTCCTTTTCGCTTCCGAGATCAAGCCGCTGCTGGAATGGGACGGCCTCACCGCCGGGCCCAACGACGAGATCGTTTACGAGTACCTCATGTACGGCTGGCACGAGCACCGGCCCGAGACTTTCTTTAACGGGATAAAGAAGCTGCCCGCCGCCCACTATATGGTCGTCGATGAATCCGGCATGCGCATCGAGCGCTACTGGGACATCACCCGCCCGGGCGACGCCCGCGGCCAGGCCGCCGGCGAGTTCCCGATGATGGCCAGGCAGTTCGGCGACCTGCTGGAGGATTCTGTGCAGCGGCGGCTGATCAGCGATGTGCCGGTGGGCTCGTGTCTCTCCGGCGGGCTCGATTCGTCGGCCATCGTCTGCATCATGGACAGGCTGCTGAAGAAAAGCGTGCCCGAGTCCGAAGCCATCGGCGACCGGCTCAAGACCTTCTCGGCCGTATATCCCGGCGAGCACCTCGACGAGCGCGAATACATCGATGAGGTGCTCGAGGTGACCGACGCCGAAGGCAATTTCATCTATCCGGAACACGACCAGTTCTTCGCCGAGCTGGAGAAGTTCGTCTTCTACCAGGAAGAGCCCCTGGTCAGCACCGGACCCTACGCCCAGTGGTGTGTCATGCGCGACGTCGCCCGAAAAGTGAAGGTGGTCATCGACGGCCAGGGAGCCGACGAGCTCATGGCCGGCTACACGCCCTATTTCTTCGTCTATTTCCAGCAGCTGAAAAAAGAATACCGCTACATCACCTTCCTCAGGGAACTGCTGGCCGCGCGCGACGTCACCTTCCCGTTCTTCCGCAGCCATATCAGCGACCGCTTCAAGCCGGGCCGCAAGATCGAGGTCCGCTCGATGCTGGCGAACGGTTTCTTCCAGGAATTCCAGCCCGACCGCCGGCAGCGGCACGCGGCCAGGTCCCTGCGCGGGCGCCTCTACGAGGACGTTTTCGTCCACAGCCTGCCGGCGCTGCTGCGCTACGAGGACAAGAACTCGATGGCCTTCTCGGTCGAATCGCGGGTGCCTTTCCTCGATCCGCGTCTGGTAGAGTATATTTTCTCGCTGCCGCCGGAGGCGATCATCGCCAAAGGCTGGAACAAGCGGATCATGCGCGAGGCGCTCACCGGCATCCTGCCCGAGAAGATCCGGCAGCGCCGCTGGAAAGTTGGCTTCACCACGCCGGAGATGGCCTGGCTGATCGCCCGCAAGGACTACGTGAACGAGGTGTTCAGCTCCGGCAGCTTCAACTCGCGGCCATATTTCGACGCCGCCGCCGTCCGCGACGCCTTCGAGCGCGTCTGCGCCGGCACGGCCGAGGAGACGCTCGCCATCTGGCGGGTGCTCAACCTCGAGATCTGGCTGCGGGTGTTCTTCGACAACAACGATCAGGGAAATCCGGAAAATGACTGAAGAGGAAAAAGACACTGCCGCCGAAAAAGCGGCGCCGGCCTGGCAGTTCGGCAGCCCCAACCCGGGCAAGCAGCTCATCATCGACACACCCGCGGGGCGCTTCGCGCGCTATCCGCTATATTCGCACCTGGTGACCGGCGATGACGACATCGTCGCCGTCGTGCGC
Organism: Actinomycetota bacterium; assembly: GCA_023382335.1. Classification (GTDB taxonomy): domain Bacteria; phylum Actinomycetota; class Thermoleophilia; order BMS3ABIN01; family BMS3ABIN01; genus JACRMB01. The sequence continues at coordinate 20,794 of JAMCPM010000020.1, read as the reverse complement.
GAGCACGCCGGACCCTACCTCGAGCCGGGCGACATCCTCGCCATCAGCGAGAAGATCGTGGCTATATGCGAGGGCCGCTCCTATCCGCTGGCGGAGATACAGCCGACGCGGCTGGCCGGCATCATGTGCAAATTCGTGACCAAGACGCCGCACGGCATCGGCATCGGCAGCCCCTGGACCATGGAATTCGCCCTGCGCGAGGCCGGAGCGCCGCGGATCTTCGCCGCGGCCTGCGCCAGCGCCGTAACCAAGCCGTTTGGCGTCAAGGGCGTCTTCTACCGCGTCGCCGGCCCCAAGGTGGCTGCAATCGACGGTCCTACCGACGGCACGATACCTCCTTACAACCGATGTGTTACCCTTGGACCCAGCAATCCGCAAAAATCGGCGGCCGAGATCTCGGCGGCGCTCGGCGGCCGGGCGGTCGCCATCATCGACGCCAACGATCTCGGCGTCAACGTGCTGGGAGCCTCCGGGGCCGATTCGGAACTGGTGGCGCAGGCATTTAAAGACAATCCGCTCGGCCAGGGCGAGGAGCAGACGCCCATGGCCGTACTCAGAAAGGTGGAGGGATAGCCGGCGGCGGCTTCCGCTTTCGCAGCGGCGGCGCCAGCGCCCCGGCGCCAAAACAACGCCGGTCCGGAAGGATTCCGGCGCCACAGGGAGAAGGGAGTATCATAGCTACACCAGGCAGGTAAATATGCGGAACCGGTCGGAGCAGGGTAGCACCGATCGATACCAAATGTAAGCACTCCTGTAAAATTACTCAAACAGGGAGGAAAAACAGATGAGACTTACACCCCTGGATATCAGGCACAAGGAATTCTCCCGCGCCATGCGCGGTTACAAGGACCTCGAAGTCGACGAATTCCTCGATGACATCGCCGACGAGTTCGAGCGCCTCTTCAACGAGAATATCGATTACAAGGACAGGCTCGAATCCCTCGAGGAGAAGATCGAGCAGTACCGCAATATCGAGGACACCCTCAAGAAGACACTGCTCTCCGCCCAGCAGCAGGCCGACGAGCTCAAGCAGAACGCCCAGAAGGAAGCGGACCTCATCCTCCGCGACGCCGAGCTCAAGTCCCGCAGCATCATCAACGACTCCTACGCCGAGCGCCAGAAGATCCAGCGGTCGGTGGCGGCGCTCAAGCAGAAGCAGGAAGACCTCCGCTACCAGCTCAAGTCGGTGATCGAGACCTACGCCAAGATCCTCGATCAGGACGAAGAGATCGGGCTCGACGATTCCGCCGAGGTCGAGTTCGAGTCCCTGTCGGAGACCGCCGAGGCCGCGTCCGCCGAAGAGGTACCCCCGGGTATCGACGAGGCCGTGTCGCGTGAGATCCTCGGTGAGGAGACCATCGCCGCCGCCTCGGCAGCAGCTAGTGAATTTTCGCCCGCACCCGCGACCGGCAGCGCATCTTCGGACGAGCTCTCCATACCGGCCACGGATTTCTCCCTGTCGGAGAGAGTGCCGGGCGAGCCTTCCCTGGAAAAGGACGCGGTGCGCAGCATCCCGCCGCTGGAACCGAAAGCCAAGAAGGCCGAAGAGGAAGACCCCTTCGCCGATGTCGAGATCGACACCGACGAGCACAAGTTCAAGTGGTAGAAAGCCGGCCTGAGCGCGGCCCTGAGTGCTGAGATGCTCACCGCCGCGCCGGACGGCGCCCTGCTCCGGGTGCGTGTAACCCCCGGGGCCAGGAAGTCTGAAATCGCGGGGGAGGCAGGCGGACGTCTGAGAGTCCGCCTGCAGGCTCCCCCCGTCGAAGGCAAGGCCAACCGCGAGCTGACGAAGTTCATCGCCAAAAGCCTGGGCCTCAAGAAGAACCGCGTCTCCCTGGCGGGGGGCGAGAAATCCCGGGAAAAGGCCCTGCTGCTCGAGGGCCTTGACCTGTCCGAAGCCCGCAAAAGGTTAAAATCCGCTCTCGGTGAGGAATAATCCACTGGACCGGCAAACCCAGCGGAAAGCGTGAACCATATGCCTGCACCGGTATCAAAACAACAGATCGAGAAACTCGAGGCCATCCGCGAAAAGCTGCAGCACGACCTGCAGCGGCTCGAGGAGGACGTGGAGGCGGCCCAGCAGGAGTTGGCCCAGGAGGCCAACAAGGACGACCGCATCGCCGAGGTGGCGACGCTGGCGGTCGGCCGCGAGCTGGACATGTCCCTGGAATCGAACATCCGTCTGTTGCTGGAGCGGGTTTCGGATGCACTCGAGGCGATCAAGGCGGGCAACTACGGCGTCTGTAAATCCTGCGGGAAGAAGATTCCCGAGGAGAGGCTGGAAGCCCTTCCCTATGCCGCCATGTGCGTCGAGTGCCAGCGCCGCCGCGAGACCCACTGAAGCTTCTTTTGCGCCGCGTCTCAACCAAGCTGCTGACGATCATCGTCGTTCTGCTGGCCGCCGACCAGATTTCCAAATTCTTCGTGCGCCGCTACCTCGACGTCCACGAGCTGATACAGGTGCTGCCCTTCCTGCAGCTTGAGCATGTGCAGAATCGTGGCATAGCCTTCGGCATGCTCGACGGGCATGAGGTCATCATCGTCGGCGTCAGCGTCTTCATCGTGGCGATGCTGCTGGTGGCGGCGCTGCTGGCGCGCAACGACGAGCGGCTGGTCTGGCCGCTGGCCCTGCTGGTGGCGGGCAGCTGCGGCAACCTGCTGGACCGCGTCATCAACGGCAGCGTCACCGACTTCATGCGCTTCCCCCACTGGCCGGCCTTCAACCTGGCCGACAGCTGCATCGTCATCGGGGTGTTCCTGCTGATCCTGCGGCTGCTGTTCTGGTCGGACGTGAAAGAGCGCGAACCCGAAAAAGAGGGACCCCAAAAAGAGGGACCCCAAAAAGAGGGACACATTACTTAATTCATGGTTTTAGGGACACATAACTTAATTGCCAATTTCAAGGACACGTTGCGCAGGCTATTAAGGAGAATCTAATGGAAAAACAGCGCGAACCAATCAGTGTTATCAAAATTGGCAACAAAGATTTGGAAGAATCTGACGTTGCGATAATTAATGTTATTCTACCTACGCGACAGATATCGATTGGATTGGCAACGAGGCATGATGGTGAAGGAGAAATTTATGTATCAAAAAAGGAATGTACTGAAATATTAGACAGCCTAGCGATTGCGATTAAGAGAGTAGAAGAATTAGAAAGTGAATGAGAAAAGCACCTCGTGAACAAGGCCATTGGATCTGATACCATAGCTTCTCTTACCTGCTTGGATATTTGTTTTAGCTGGCCCATCTTTGCTTACCTTCCCTGACTTTTTTAACAGATCATCTGACGATGAGCTCCAATTTGCCTGACATACAAGACAACCAACTCATCACCTTCACCGCCGCGCCTGCCGACGCCGACCAGCGCCTCGACAAGCTCATCTCCGCACGCCCCGAGATCGGCTCGCGCGCCGCGGCCCAGAAGCTGATCGCCGCCGGCCTGGTCTCCGTAAACGGCGCGCCGCGAAACAAGAACTTCCGCGCCACCGAGGGCGACACGATCGAAGTCATCCTGCCTCCCGACGAGGCGCCCGGCCTCGAGCCCGAGGACATGGACCTCTCCATTCCCTACGAAGACGAATATCTGCTGGTGGTCGACAAGCCCGCGGGCATCGTCACCCATCCGGCCAAGGGACACGCCACTGGCACCCTTGTGCACGGCCTGCTCGGCAGGCAGATAGCCGGCGGCGAGCATCCGCACCGGCCCGGTATCGTCCACCGCCTCGACAAGGACACTTCCGGCCTGCTCATCGTCGCCCGCGACGACGACACCCACCGCCACCTCACCGAGGCGCTTTCGCGCCACAAGATCGAGCGTACCTATCTCTGCCTGGTGCACGGACTATTCGAGACCAGGGAAGGAACCATCGAGGCGCCGCTCGGCCGCGACGCGCACGAGCGCCAGCAGATGGCGGTGACTCGCCGGGGCGGCCGTGAGGCCGTGACTCATTTCCGTGTCATCGAAAGCTGGGGAGGAAAGCCCGGCGGCAGAGCGCAGGGCGCGGCGGCCGGGGGTAAGACCTCCGGCTATTCCCTGCTCGAAGTTAAGCTCGAGACCGGCCGCACCCACCAGATCCGCGTGCACCTCGCCGCCATCGGTCATCCCGTCGCCGGCGACGCCGTCTACGGACGCCGCCGCGACGAGCTCAGCCTGGGCCGCCAGTTTCTGCACTCAGCACGGTTGCGCTTCACCCATCCGGTTACGGGGGAAACGGTCGAGGTCAGCTCGCCGCTGCCGCCCGATCTCGAATCAGCATTGGTTCAGCTGCGCGGCGCCTAGCCGATTCCGGCGAACCGTGCACAGCAGCGCCCACTCGCACGCCGTATCAATAAAGCACCATCTTCGAGGCCTGCCCCACCGCAACCAGCAGACCCAGCACGAAGATACTCCCGAAGGTCCCGATCAGCGCCTTTTCCCCGCTGGAAAAATAATTCTTCAGCTGCCGCTTGCCGTGGACTTTTTCCCACAGCCGGTTAAGGCCCCGTTGAACCAGCACCAGCGATAGGCAGGCAAGCAGCCATGACACCGCCGTTGTTACAATCAGGAGAATGAACAACACCGCGTTCAGCCGATCGAACAACGAGGGCCAGATGAAGTTGGGCAGCAGCGTGGTCAGGTTGGAGAAGGTCAGAAAACCGGTCGTGGCCACAAACAAAAAGACGGGCCGCTGGCCGGCCGTCTGGTCGGCATCCCTGATCTCCTTGAACTGGTCATATATGAGATAGAAGTTGAGCAGCGGCACCAGCAGCCCCGCGGTCCGCAACCACGGTCGCACCTGCAGGCCGATCTGGTCGCGCAGGTCCCGCCAGTTGCGGTAGAACCAGTAGAGCAGGTAGAAATATCCGGCCAGGTAAGCCAGCACGACCAGGCGCCAGGGCTGCTGCCCCAGCGAATACCGGCGCGGCTCGGCCGGAAACAGCTCGGCCGGGAAATCTGATTCCCCCGCGAAAGTCTCGGAATCCTTCGCGGAAGTCCCGGAATCGCTCATGGAAGTCCCGGAATCGCTCATGGAAGTTATCCTACCCGCTTGGCCCTCAAACCGCGCCCGTGCGAGAATATCTCTCATGGATCTTCCCAGACTGGTAATCTCCGCACCCCACCGCAGCTCCGGTAAGACCACCGTGAGCATCGGGCTCTGCGCCGCCCTGCGCGCCGCCGGCCTGGAGGTGCAGCCCTTCAAGAAGGGCCCGGACTTCATCGATCCCATGTGGCTGACGGCCGCCGCCGGGCGCGACTGCCGCAATCTCGACCAGTTCATGATGGGAGACGAGGAGATCCTCAAGTCGGTCGCCCGCAACGGCGCCGGCGCCGGCATCGCCCTGGCGGAAGGAAACATGGGCCTGTTCGACAGCGTCGACGTCGAGGGCCGCGGCAGCACCTCCGACCTTGCCCGCCAGCTGCGGGCGCCGGTCATCCTGGTCGTGAACACGCGCAACATGACCCGCTCGATCGCGCCGCTGATCCAGGGGTTCACCAATTTCGAGCCTGACATCGATATCGCCGCTGTAGTCCTCAACAAGGTCTCGGGCCCGCGCCACGAGGACAAGCTGCGCAAGGTGCTGGAGCGCTACACCGACGTCGAGGTTGTCGGCGCCATCCGCCGCCGCCCCGAGATCGAGATCATCCAGCGGCACCTGGGACTGCAACCGGCCCGCGAGGCGCTGGGCTCGGCAGAGGTCGTCGCCCAGATCGAAAAACTGATCAGCGCCAGCGTCGACGTCGACCGCATCCGCGCCATCGCGGCCACAGCCCCGCCCCTACAAGCAATCGATACCGCGCAGCAGCCCTTCCCCGAGCCCCGGGTGCGCCTCGGCGTCGCCCAGGACCGCGCCTTCACCTTTTACTATCCGGAAAACCTCGAGGCCCTGCGTGTCGCCGGCGCCGGGCTCATCCCCTTCAGCCCGCTGGCTGACAGCAAACTGCCCGACGTCGACGGACTCTACATCGGCGGCGGCTTCCCCGAGGTCTTCATGGAGGAACTGGAGGCAAACAGCGGCCTCAGGGGCGAGATCCGCCGGGCGATCGAGGGCGGCATGCCCGTCTACGCCGAATGCGGCGGCCTCATGTACCTTTCCGGGAAGATGACCTGGGAGGGAAAGCACCGCGAGATGGTGGGGGCGCTGCCCTGCGACATCCTCATGCACGAAAAGCCGCGCGGGCATGGCTACATGGAGCTCGAGGCCGAGGGCGAGAGCAGCTGGTTCGCGCCGGGGCTGAAGATCCGCGGGCACGAGTTCCATTACTCCGAGGTGATCGGGCTCGACACGGCCAAAACCGGTTTTGCCTACCGCGTCCTGCGCGGCACCGGCGTCGACAAAAACCACGACGGAATTCTCTACCGGAACGTCCTCGCGTCCTACACGCACCTCCACAGCCTGGGCTCGGAAGGCTGGGCTGAGGGCTTCGTGGAGTTCGTGGAAAAAAAGCGCTGAAGGACTATTGACAAGAAAACCAATCGGGTGTAGATTCCATTTACTCCGTATACCCTCTGAGGTATCATGCCAGCAGATCGCGCTGGCCGGGCGGGCTTTGTCTCTTTTTGTTTGACACATTCCGAACCAGCGTGATATCTTTGCCAATGCTCCCGGGGGTATCGTAGGCAATATCAGGCCAGGGTGGTTTTTTAGTACGGTTTTCCTTTCCAACTCAGTCCGTAGAGTGCAAACTCTCCAGTGAAAAGGGAAGAGGTGTGAGCATTTGACAGTCTTATTCGTAATTCTTGGTTATGCAGTGATGGCGATTTTCGTCATCGGGGTGCTCTTCAAGGTCTGGAAGTACGCCACGACGCCGAGCCCCCTCAAGATTCCGCAGACGCCGGCTCCGGTCGGTGCTGCTGGTGTTCCGGTGCGGGTCCTCTCCGAAGTAGTGATCTTCAAGAGCCTGTTCAAGAGCAACCGCGTGCTATGGCTCGCCGGCTATCTCTTCCACGCCGGTCTGCTTCTTGCCCTCCTCAAGCACTTCCGTTTCTTCTTCCCGGCTGTTCCCGCGGGCTTTGGTTATCTCGACACACTCGAATTTTATCCCGGCCTGATCATGCTCGGCGGCCTGGGACTGCTGTTCCTGTTGAGGCTGGTCGTCGACAGGCACATGTACATCTCCGTGATGACCGACTACTTCCTGCTGGTGCTGCTGATCGCCATCGCCACCACCGGCACCTTCGCCAAGCACTTCTTTCGGGTGGATATCACCCAGGTCAAGGAATTCATGATGGGCCTGATCGCGTTCCAGCCGGTTGATATGCCTACACAGGTGATGTTCGTCATCCACTTTAGCCTGGTGCTGGTGCTGCTGGCCTACTTCCCCTTCAGCAAGCTTATGCACGCGGCTGGCCTCTTCTTCAGCCCGACCCGCAACCAGGTGGACAACCCGCGTGAGAAGCGTCTTGTGACTCCGTGGGCGGTAGAGAGGCCGGAGGCCATCCCGGTAGTAGAGGAAGCCATGGAGGCTTCTTCAGGATAGGTGACCGGGGACGCGAACGAGATCATGTCCCCGATGATAGATGGTTAAGCGAGGGCGCTCCTGCGAGCTGCATGCTCTCTTAATATAACCGGGGACAAAAGGCTTCCCGGGACTGATAAGGCAAAGCCACAACACAGGAGGATTCTTAAAATGAGCTTTGAGCTTAACGGAAAGACGTACGAGACAGACGACGACGGCTATCTGATCAATCTGGACGAGTGGACGGAGGACGTCGGCGCCCACATCGCCGAGATGGAGGGAGTCGAGATGACGGATGCGCATTGGGAAGTCGTCAATTTCCTGCGCGGTTACTACGAGGAATACAACATCGCTCCGGCCATCAAGATCCTGATCAAGGAAATGAAGAAGATGTTCGGCCCCGAGAAGGGCAACAGCGCGTACCTGTATGACCTTTATCCCGCCGGTCCGGCCCTCCAGGCCTGCAAGATCGCCGGGCTCCCGAAGCCGACCGGTTGCGTCTAGGCAACCCCGGTTTCATTTAGGGCGTAGTTGTAACATGGTGGCCGGCCGGACCGGTACCGGCGAGGCCGGCCTCCATTCCAGTTTTTGGGTGGGCGCAAATTCCTTTGTGCGGAAGCGGCCGTGGCTGCTCTAACGTGCCGTCAGTGACGCTTTTTGTCTCCGAAAGGAAAGCATTTCAATGGCAGATAACGAGGCGACAGTAACAGAAGAAGAACCAAAAGTTTTAACCGACCTGGAAAAGGTCGGCGAACCGGCTGTTCCCAGGAAGAAGCCGAAGGACGTGCACGGCGACGAGCTGACCGGCTCGTTCAAGATTCCCAAGGTCCATGAGGACGTCGCCAATCACAAGCCCTATCTCTGCAAATCAGAGACGATGACCAAGCTCGGCTTCCCGGCCAACCTGCGTGAGGACTGGCACGACGCCGCCATCGCCAAGATGGCCGATCTGCTCAAGAAGTACAAGTCGCTGCAGGTCTACATGGACATATGCGTCAAGTGCGGCTCCTGCACCGACAAGTGCCATTATTTCATTGGCACCCAGGACGGCAACAACATGCCGGTTGCCCGCGCGGAGCTCTTCCGCAAGGTCTACCGCAGGTATTTCACCACCGAGGGCAAGATCCTCGGCAAGCTCGCCGGAGCTGAGAGGTTCGACCTCGAGCTGCTCGGTGAGTGGTACAGCTATTTCCACCAGTGCTCGCAGTGCCGGCGCTGCTCGGTCTTCTGCCCTTATGGCATAGACACGGCCGAGATCTCCATGGCTGCCCGCGAGATCATGGATCACATCGGCGTGGGCCAGAAGTACACCAACGACATCATCGCCAAGGTCCACGACGTGGGCAACAACCTCGGCATGAACCCCAAGGCCCTGAAGGCCACGCTCGAATCGACAGAAGAAGACCTCGAGGAAGAGACCGGCCAGAAAATCAAGCTGCCGCTCGACCAGGTGGGGGCTGAAGTCCTGATGGTAACGCCGTCGGCCGACTTCTTCGCTTCCCCGCACGTCGAGTCGCTCCTGGGTTACGCCAAGGTGTTCCACCAGGCCGGCATCAGCTGGACCTTCAGCTCGGCGGCCTCCGAGGCCGGCAACTTCGGCATGTTCATCGGGAACTATTCGCACATGCAGAAACTTGCGTCACGAGTAAATGACGCTATCCGTGAGATCAAGCCAAGGCGCCTGATCGTCGGCGAGTGCGGCCATGCCTGGCGCGTCGCCTATTCCTTCTGGAACACGATAATCGGGCCCTTCGATTCGCTCGATCCCAAGTACAAACGGCCCCAGCACATCTGCGAGTTCACACTCGACCTGGTCAACCGGGGCGGCATCAAGCTCGATAAATCCCAGAACGACCATCTGGTCCCCACCATGCACGATTCCTGCAACGTGGCCCGGGGCGCCCGCATGGGCGACAAGCCGGGCGGGCAGTTCACCATCCCGCGTGACCTGATCAAGGCCAGCTGCAACCGCTACGTGGAGATGGATCAGGACACCATCATGGAGAAGACCTTCTGTTGTGGCGGCGGCGGCGGTCTGCTGACCGACGATCTGCTCGAACTGCGGGTTCAGGGCGCCATGCCGAGAATGCAGGCCTTCGGCAAGGTGCAGGAAACTCACGGAGCCAACTTCATCGCCCTCATCTGCGCCATCTGCAAGGCGCAGTTCACCAAGATCCTTCCCAAGTATGGTGTCAGCATGGAAGTAGCCGGCGGTGTACATCAGCTCATTGCTAACGCCATCGAACTGGGGGCGAAACAATGAAAAAGGCAGTGATAGCGACCATCATCTTCCTGCTGGTCCTGGCTTCGCCGTTCCTGGTGAACGCGGCCAGCGGCAAGCTGTTCAACCCCGACACCAAGCCCGATCTGACCGCGGGCACTGACGCCGACGCCAAGCAGTGCGTCGAGCCGGTTGGCGGCACCCGGCAGGAGACCAAGGACTACATGCGGCTCAACCACCAGCAGCTTCTTAAAGACGAGCGCGTAAAAGTGGTAAGGGAAGGCAACCCGACGCCGGGCAACCGCCTCACTATCGAGGCTTGCTTCACTTGCCACAACTACAAGGACTTCTGCCAGCAGTGCCACAGCTACAACGGCGTTGAACCCGGCTGTTTCGACCAGACCGGTGGATGTCATTCAACAGAAGAGGACAGGCTTCCCCGGCCCCAGGGCTTCTAGCCCGCGGCTCGGCCTTATCAAAACCAAGGGAGAAAAGGTCTGCAATGGCTAACGAAGGAATGGATAGAAGGACGTTTCTCAAGCTTGGCGGCTTGATCGCCGCGGCCGGCGCCGCAATGCCGGCATCACAGCTGCTGGTGACCTCGGGCATGGCCTCCAGCAATACGAACAACACGTCCCTGCAGTACTCCATGACTGTCGACCTCAACAAGTGCGACGGCTGCAACCAGCTCGATTACAAGGTTTGCGAGCAAGCCTGCCGCAACGAGAACAACGTTCCGGATCTCCAGGCTTTTTACGGCGAAGACGCCAAGCGCTACACGCCCTACTGGATCCGCGTCGGCGAGATGACTCAGGAGGTGCCGGGCGCCGAGATCGAACCGCGCCCGATACCGCTGCTGTGCGTGCACTGCACTGAACCTCCATGCGTTCACGTCTGCCCAACCAAGGCTTCGTTCCGCCGTGAGAAGGACGGTATCGTCCTCATCGACGAGCATCGCTGCATCGGTTGCCGCTATTGTGTCATCGCCTGTCCCTACCGGGCCAGGACTATCGTCTTCCGCGACAATCCGGTGCCCCGGGCGGATCAGAACGCCAAGGTGCCGGCGATGATGCTGGGCGTAGCCACCAAGTGTACTTTCTGTGCTCACAAGGACCTCGACGCCGGCGAGCTGCCGGCCTGCGTGGAACAGTGCCCCAAGCAGGCGCTGACCTTCGGCAACCGCGATGACGAGAAGACCACCGTCGCCAAGCAGGTCGCCTCGGGCAACGCCCAGGTACTCCGGTCCAATCTGGAGCTCAAGCCGAACGTGTTCTACCTGGGCCTTTCCAGGCAACAGGCGGCACTGGACGAGGTGTTGGGCTAAATGTCTATCTCAGAGATTGAGAGGTCGTAGTGGCGAAATACTATTTCTCAAGAATAGAGGGTAAAAGCGGACGCTATTGGGTAACGATAGCCATCCTTGCAGGCCTGGCTCTCGGTTGGGCCGTGGCCTCGCTGATCAGATTCACTCAGGGATTCTATCTGTCGGGCCTCAGCACTTCGGTGACCTGGGGCGGAGCCAAGGTGCTCTTCGTGCTGTTCGTAGGCCTTTCGGCCGGGTCGCTGATGATCTCCGGTCTGGCCGTCATCTTCAAGCAGAAGGAATACAAAGTGCTCGGCCGGGTCGCCGCGTTCAACTCGGTGCTGTTCATGGTCGGCGCCCTTTCAATCCTCATCTCTGACTGGGGCCGCTTCGACCGGCTGTTCCTTCCCTTCTACATGATCAACCCGCGTTCGATGCTTTCCCTGAACGCTTTCATTTACTCGACCTACCTGACCGTCGGTGTGCTCTATCTCTGGGCCCAGTTCAAGGAGAGCGAGCGCTGGAGCAACGTCATGGGCACGGTCGCGGTCATCACAGCCGTCTTCGTGCACTCCGGCACCGGCTTCATCTTCGGCATCATCAACGGCCGGGACATGTACTTCTCTTCGATCACCCCGCTCGCTTTTGTTATCGCCGCCCTTTCTTCAGGAACGGCGCTGGCGATGCTCATACTCTACTTCACCTTTAAATATACGAAGCGGGAAGTAGACACACGTTTCTTCCTGCAACTGAGCAAGATCATGCTGGGCCTGATCATCTTCGTCTTCTACCTGGTAACGATCGAGCACCTGACCCATCTCTACGATCCGGAGTTTCAGGCGGGCGAGAAATTCATCATGTTCCAGAATCCGTTCTTCATGTTCGTCTTCTGGATCCAGCTCTACGGGATAGGCTTGATAATCCCCATATTCATACTGTTCAACCCGAGCACCAGGAACAAGCTCGGCTGGATCCTGGGAGCCTCGGCGATGCACGTCTTCGGCGTCCTCGGCGAGAGAATGCTGTTCATCCTGCCGGGCCAGGTGCTGGCGCAGCCGATTTTGCCCGGCTACACGCTGACAAGCGGATTCCAGGATGGCGTCAACGTCACATATATCCCGCACCTGATAGAATGGTTCCAATTCATTGGCATATTCGGCTTCCTGGCCATGGTTTACATGCTGGCCCTGAAGATCCTGCCGTTGATGCCGACCGAGGGCGTCTTCATCAAGCCCGTTCATGAGGAAGTAGTGGCGGAAGAACCTGAAGCTGAAAGCATCGGGTCAGTGGAAGGCCTTGCCGACGGGGCACAGGCTTGAACCTCACCAGCCGTCTGAATATATCCCAAGCAAACGCAATCAAAGTAAAGGAGAGCAGGAATGGCAGATGATCTCAAGACTCCACTCCTTGATGAGTTGGAAAAGGGACCGTGGCCGAGTTTTGTCACAGACATAAAGTCTCTGGCCGACAAGTCGGAAATGGCGAAGGATCTCCTTCGTCAGCTGGAAAAGTCCTACGAGGACAAGCGTGGCTACTGGAAGCACGGCGGCCTCGTGGGCGTCATGGGCTATGGCGGTGGCGTAATCGGCCGTTACTCAGCCCTGCCGGAGGAGTTCCCCGGCGTCTCGCACTTCCATACCGTGCGAGTGAATCAGCCCTCAGGATGGTTCTACACGTCAGACAAGCTGCGTGAGATCATCGATATCTGGGATGAGCATGGGTCAGGCCTGTACAATATGCACGGCTCCACCGGCGACATGGTTCTGCTTGGAACCAGGACCGAAGAGCTCGAGCCGACCTTCCGGGCCCTGACCGAGAAGGGCTGGGATCTTGGCGGTTCCGGTTCCGACCTTCGTACTCCGAGTAACTGCGTGGGCCCGGCACGGTGTGAGAACGCCTGCTTCGACACGATGGAGATGGCCTACAAGATCACCCACAAGTACCAGGATGAGCTCCATCGCCCCATGTTCAACTACAAGTACAAGATCAAGATGTCCGGTTGTCCCAATGACTGCACCGCCGCCATCGCCCGTTCCGACATGGCCCTCATTGGCATCTGGAAAGACGACATCAAGGTCGATCAGGCCGAGTTCGCGAAATACCTGGACGACGGCTATAACGTACAGGAGTTCGTAGTCGACAAGTGCCCCACCAGCTGCATCTCGGTGGAAGGCAAGCAGATCAACATCGACAACAGCAACTGTGTCAAGTGCATGCACTGCATCAACCGCCTGCCGCACGCCCTGCACGTGGGCGACGAAAAGGGTTTCGCCATCAACCTCGGCGCCAAGGCCCCGATCGTCGAAGGCGCTCTCTTTGCGTCGGTCATCGTTCCCTTCATGTCGATCGAAGACTACAAGGACGACGACTCCTACGAAGAGTTCCACGATCTCCTCGAGCGCATCTGGGAGTTCTGGGATGAGTACGGCACCGCACGCGAGCGCATCGGCGAGTTCATCGAGCGCGTCAGTCTGGCCACCTTCCTCGAGGGAATCGGCGTGGAGCCGTCCCCGAAACAGGTTAAGGCACCAAGAGACAATCCCTACATCTTCTACGAAGAGTACTTTGCCGAGGAAGGCGCAGAATAAATTCCAATACCTTATAGGAGGTCAGATATAAATGGCGACTGAAGCAAAGAGAGTAACGGATATAGGACCGCCGCATTTTGAGAAGTTCCTGCATCCAATCATCAAGGAAAACTACGGACAGTGGAAGTTCCACGATTCACTGGGCCCGGGCCTGCTGTCTCACACCGGCCCGAACGGCACCATCTATTCGGTGAGGATGTCCTCGCCGCGCCTGGTGTCCTCGAACTTCCTGCGCATGGTCTGCGATCTGGCGGAAAAGTATAGCGATGGCTACTTCCGGTTCACCAGCCGCAACAACGTGGAGTTCCTTCTTGCCAACAAGGACAACATCGATCCCCTGGTCAAGGAGATCAACGAGCACGGACAGCTGGTAGGCGGAACCGATAACTCCATCTCCAACATCGTCCACACCCAGGGCTGGGTGCATTGCCATTCATCGGCGACTGACGCCTCCGGCCTGGTCAAGGTAGTCATGGACGAACTGTCCGACTACTTCACCGAGCAGAAACTGCCGCACAAGCTGCGCATCGCCGTGGCCTGCTGCCTGAACATGTGCGGCGCCGTGCACGCGTCCGACATCGCCATCCTCGGACTGCACCGGACCCCGCCGCGGGTCGACAGCGAGACGCTGCCGAACCTCTGCGAGATCCCGACCACGGTGGCTTCATGCCCGAACAACGCTATCCGCCCGACTTCGATCGAAGGCAAGACCACGGTCAAGGTCGACGAGGAAAAGTGCATGTACTGCGGTAACTGCTTCACCGTCTGCCCGGCCATGCCGCTGGCGGACCCTCTGAACGACGGTGTCTCCATCTGGGTTGGCGGCAAGATCTCCAACGCCAGGACCGAACCGATGTTCACCAAGCTGGCTATCCCGTATCTGCCGAATAACCCACCGCGCTGGCCGGAAGTAACGGACGCGGTCAAGAACATCGTCGAGCTCTACGCCGCCAACGCCCGCCCGTTCGAGCGCGTCGGCGAGTGGATCGACCGCATTGGTTGGGAGAAGTTCTTCGACATGTCCGGCATCGAATTCACCAAGTATCATCTCGATGACTTCCGTCACGCGGGCACGACCTACAGAAGGTCTCTACACAACAGATACTAGGAGGTCATGTAAAAATGGCTGACGTCACGATCGAGCAACTGGCTGACGACATGTTCGAACTCGTCTCCAATGCCGCGGGCCAGAAGAAGCTGAAGGCCGGCGACCTTACCAAGGCGATGAAGGAAAAGTATGGCGACGTGCCCCGCGCGGACACGAAAGCCGCCATCAAGTCGCTCATCGATTCCGGCCGGTGCGTTTATGGTTACTTCGGCGGGAGCTCCATCGAGCTGCCGCGCGTAGAGGGCTCTGCTAACCAGTAAGAGGGACATCGCTTAGGCGAAAACGCACCGGGCGATCGTACAAATTAAATAGGCTCTTGATCATTAGGTGCGATGACGCCTGAGAAAAGGAGAAACGTATGGCAGTAGTGTTAAAGACAAGAAAGCGTGAGGTAGGCGCCGCATCGTACAGTCGCGGCAAGGAAGGCTCGCATCTTCGTCCGGCTTATGTCGAGAAGATGCCGCCCTGCCGCAACGCCTGTCCCAGCGGCAACGATATCCGCGGCTTCCTGACGACTGTAGCGCAGTCGCAGATGTTCAAGCGTGAGTACGATGAGTCGTTTGAGCAGGCCTGGCGCCTGCTGAGCGAGACCAATCCGATCCCGGCTGTTATCGGGCGCGTCTGTCCGCATTTCTGCGAGACCGACTGCAACCGTAACGCCAAGGAAGGCGCGGTCTCGATCAACCAGGTCGAGCGCTACCTGGGCGACTTCGCCCTGGAGCACAACCTCAAGCACGAGAAGCTCACCGATGAGGCCAAATCCGAGAAGATCGCCGTCATCGGTTCCGGTCCGGCCGGACTTTCCTGCGCCTTCCAGCTTGCCCGGCGCGGTTATCCGGTGACCATCTTCGAGGCTTATGACAAGACCGGCGGTATGCTCCGCTATGGTATCCCGACCTATCGTCTGCCCGAGAACATACTCGACGCTGAAGTGGCGGCAATCGCCAACCTAGGCGTCGACATCAAGGTCGGCACCCGTGTCGGCACTGACGTCGCCATCGACGACCTCAAGAAGGACTTTGACGCCGTCTATATCGCCATCGGCGCGCACCAGGGCTGGTCCCTGAGCATCCCGGGCGAGGAGGGCGAAGGCGTGATGAGCGCCGTCGAGTTCCTCAACCAGGCGACCACCGGCAACGCCCCTGACGTCAAGGGCAAGAAAGTGCTCATCATCGGCGGCGGCAACAGCGCCGTCGACGCCGCCCGCGTTTCCTGGCGGATGGGCGCCGAGTCACAGATCATCTACCGGCGTACTCGCGAAGAGATGCCGGCTGAGGAAGAAGAGATCGACGATACCCTCGAAGAGGGCATCAACATCGAGTACCTGACCGCACCGGTCGAGGTCATCCGCGAAGGCGGCAAGGTCACCGGCCTCAAGTGCATCAAGATGGAGCTCGGCGAGCCGGACGACAGCGGCCGCAGGCGGCCCGAGCCGGTTGCGGGCTCCGAGTTCGTCATCGATTGCGACATGGTCCTGCCGGCTATCGGCCAGGGTCCGCAGTTCGAGGGCCTGGACGCCTTCCAGGACGAGAAGGGCTGGATCACGGTTGACGAGGCCACAGGCGCTACCGCTGAGGAAGGCGTGTTCGCCGGCGGCGACGTCACCAACCATCTCGGCACCGTCACCGAGGCCATCGGCCTCGGCCGCAAGGCAGCCACGGCTATCGACTGTCACATCCGCGGCGAGGAGATTCCCAAGGAATATCCGCCCAAGATCATCAAGTCCGACCAGATGGCTCTCAACTACTATGCTGAGATGCCGCGCGGCGAGAAGCAGCACATCGCCGTCGGAGATCGCGCCGGCAACTTCAACGAAGTCGTGTCGACCTGGACCAGCGAGCAGACCATCGAAGAGACCAACCGCTGCATGAGCTGCGGTAAATGCTTCGATTGCGGCAACTGCTACTCATTCTGTTCCTACAACGCCGTCAAGAAACTCGGCGAGCGCGACGAGAACGGCAATCCCTACAAGTTCAAACTTGAAGTCTGCGTCGGCTGCGCCAAGTGCGCCGAAGAATGCCCCTGCGGATACATCAATATGGGATAGGCTCCTGGAACCGGGGATAGCGGAACCGAAATTCGGGGACACCGAAATTCGGGGACACATTACTAAATTAATGGTAAGAGTGGACCGGAGAAACCGGCGAATCACGAAGGGCCCGCGCAAGCGGGCCCTTTTTTGTTGATAGAGCATTCAAGATATAGGTGTTTTTGGATGGCGGGTTCAGTTTTCTATTAGGCGACAATTTTTCTATTAGGCGCAATAATACATCCCAGGCTTTGGGTTCGAACCCGGTATCGCCCACAATCAAACTGCCTTAAAAAATGCCCTGGGGTAGGCTTTTTTTTATTCTCCAACTTAACCTCGGTTCGCATCTGCTAATGCGGCGATTCATCCCCCACAACAAGTGCCTCATATTCGTTGGATATGAGCGCTCCACGTTCAAAAAGACCCAGGAAGGCATCCACTGCCCGGGGATCAAACTGAGAGCCGGCGTAGCGCTTCAATTCTTCCGCGGCAACCTCATGAGGACGCGCGGCCTTGTATGAACGCCGGTCTACCATGGCGCTGTAAGAATCAACCGTAGTCAATATGCGTGCCCCGATAGGTATATCCTCACCTGCAAGTCCATCGGGATAACCGTTGCCATCGTATCGTTCATGATGATGGCGCACGATATCAGCGGCGCCCCTCAGGCGTGGAACGGGTTTGAGGATATCAGCGCCTATGGCGGCGTGGGCGCGCATTCGCACCCATTCATCATCGTTGAGTTTTCCGGGCTTGTTCAGAATGGAGTCGGGAACGCCAATCTTGCCAACATCATGAAGGACGCCGCCATAGCGTATATCTTCGAGTTCGTTATCCGGCAGCCCCAGCTCCTTGCCGACCAGCACCGCCATCCGGGAGACGTTGTCCGCGTGGTTCTTGGTGTAGGTGTCCTTGGCTTCAACGGCGTTGGCGAGAGTGAGGACTGTTTCCAGGTATGCCTGCTCGAGGTTGGAAAAGAGCTGCACACGCTGAAGGGCGGCCGCTGTCTGATCCGCGATACCCTTGGCCAGGCTCAGTTTTTCTGGCGAGAAGGGCTCACGATTGTCACTACGCATTTCTCCGACCAGGAGGACACCCGATGCCTGCTCTCCTATTCTCATAGGTACCAGGCAGATGGTTTTTGCGAGGTTCAGAGTCAGCGTCTTCCGCTCACTTTCAGTGAGATCATTAACTTCGCTGCTTTTGACAATCACGGGCTCATTCTGCTCAAGAACTCGTTGCAGGAAGGGAAGATTGGCTGCCGGTATGCATTGAAAATCCAAGTTCTGGATATCATCTCTCACCGGGTACGTTGTGCATCCGACAACATTTCCATTCTCGATAAGCAAAGCACAGACATAAGTCGAATGAATCGTCTCCGCGGCGCGGCGGACAATGATATCGAGTGTCTCGTCTGACTTGGGAGCGGCGGTCGCCAGTTCGCGGGAGATTTCATACAAGGCTGACAGCTCTGCCCGCCGGGCACTTTCTTTTTCAAAAAGCCTCCGATTCTCTCCGTTGGTGCGAATCAGCTTTCGGGAGGCGTTATACACGATTCCGAAGAGCGCTACATATAAAACCGCCAGACCAAGGCCCAAGCTGAGCCCGACAGACCGGCGCATCGTGGCCATTTGCGAGTCGAGCACTCCCATGTCGTGGTAGATTTCGTAGACTCCCTGAGCTTCATCTGAACCCTGTGTTCTAATGGGCGCGAAAACTTCGATCAGCCGGTCATACTGACTCGGATTGGTGAAGTGTTCTTCCGTCGGCGCTACGATGTCCGAAACGACTTGGCCATCGAGAGCATTTAAAAGTTTTTCATTGACGGGTTCCGATTGCCCCACCATTTCCAGGTCGTCAGAATATATTATCTGTCCCGAACGGTTGTGGATCACGACGCGTACGATGTGCTCGCGGATGATTTCATTGCGGATAAGCGAGTCGATCTGCTGCAGCCGGGCTGGGTCAGGAGGTGCGACGAGGTCCGAGGACCTGAGATTCTTATCAAGCACCGTTTCCACCTGGTCGGCGGCATTGTGGGCCTCCTGGAGGATCATGTTTTGTTCCAGAAGCTCCTGCAGGCTCCAGGCAGCGACGATTCCCACAATAGCGACGATTATCAGCGCCAGCAGCGAGAACCGGGTTAGAAGACTGGATTGCTTGAAAAGGTTGCCGAGTCGGTTGATCATCTTTCTTTATTATTGACTACTCGGTATATCCCTTTACGGTAAACTAAAGACCATATAAGGATGAAAATTCAAGCAGCTAACGACAACGTCCAAATTTCAATTCTTGACAGAGTTAGGCAGAAATCTTCTTTACGCCGTTTGAAAGCTGTTTAAAATAGAGAAGTTCAAATTACGTACGACCGCGTCCACCAGAAATCACGCCTCTTAGAATGCCTTGTTCAAGGCATTTTTTCTTTCCTGAAATCATGACACCCGGCTGGACTAGAACTTTTTTTAGTACATCATTGCCATGATTAACCCGGTAATTTGATTGGCACAATCAGGATCACCCCTCGATGACCCACATATATTTCAGAGTATAAATCTCATACCAAAGTACTATTGACACCTGGGGGGGGCGTGAGGATATTATTATGCTCACCATACCTCAAGTAAGAATTGGGGTTCATGGCACCACGGGCATCCGATGGCTATCAGACGAGCACGATCTTAAAAATCGCATCGCCTTCTGATGCTCTTGAGGAAGCCTAGGACCTAGACGGATTAAAACGATTATTGGGGAGGGGATCCTTTTGTTTGCTAACAAAAGACTTTCATTACTTATTTTTTTATTCGTTTCACTATTGGGTATGGCAATGGCTATATCTGCGGTGCATACCTCGCAGAGTTCTGCTGAAGCCAGTTATATTCAGTATACAACAGCAACTCCTCAAATTTCGACAGTACCAGACTTATCACAAGCACCGTTGACGCCTCCCGTGCCTTCCGTTAAATACCTGGAAGTCGACAGACATTATAACTATCACGTACCTTCGGATGAGGAGGTAGCCAGCAAAAAACAGGAATTGATGACTGGAAAGAAATTCAAGGACAAGGCAAAGAAAGTAGGACAGCAGCAGGCAGAGCAGGATTTAGATTCGGAACTGACGCAGAATGTCAACTACTTGAAAGAGAAAAACCAGCTCGGCAGTGAAAAAGTTCCGTTAATGGAAATAGGCGAACATTCGGCTTATGTGAGTAAATACACATATAGTGTCGACAATTTTAATAACTGTACTGGAACTATCGAAGACCCCGTCAATCTTTTGTTTTATGATACGGCCCAGTTAAGCAAGGTTGCCGGACTGATGATGACATATGGAGGCTGGGAAGTCTCGCCTTATACGGAATGGCCGCTAAAGGAAAATGACCAATGTGCCTATACATCAAGCTTTTATCCCTGGGACGGTGTAATTAGTAAAATGACGCCGAACCAGCTGCATATGATAAAAGAATATAGTAATCCCCGGGGAGGAATATCGGAACGCGATCATATGAGAATGTGGGACGGCGGCCTTACTCCCGATTCGGTGGGATTTTGGACACTGGGCGCGGTGCACCACGAATGGATTGATTACTCCCCTCCCCTTGGATTTAGACATTGTTTGAATCCTTACGAACCGGAGGGCTCATCATTTGATTATGCCGAAGGCCAAGTTTGGAATGCAGCTTTAGGCAGGTACAATCGCCACTTCTCTGATTTCCAAAACAAATTCAAGCCGGACGGATCATCGTGGTACACTTGCGGCAATACCGTTAACCACGACGGAAAAGGCGTAAGTATTGATATACCGTCAGATACATTATATCCGGGCCAATACCTTGCACCGGGCCAATGGCGGCAATCTGCGGATAGGCGATTTTGGTTTACATATCAGAATGACGGCAATCTGGTTCTTTACCAGTCAGGAGTGGGAGCTATATGGCACATAAATAGATTTAATTACCCGACAGGATATACAGCTATGCTGAATCGCCCCGGGTTTCCTGGAGGCTCCATCTTTTGAGAGGATGGAGTCATGAACACACGAAAGCGGTATCCCAAAGAGTTGAAGGAACGAGCAGTACGGATGGTGCTCGATCACGCGGAGGAGTA